>NZ_RAZO01000207.1:0-16101 GCF_004307535.1 Pseudomonas sp. Sample_9 | reverse complement strand
AGGCCGAAAGGGTCATGCAGCAGCGGCAGATTCCCGATACGGTCTATCGCGGTGTCGTTTTGCAGGTCAGCAGCCAGTTCTGGTTGCAGCAGGGGCGACCGCATCTTGTCCAGGAAGCGTTGGGCCGACTGCTACGGCATTACCGAGGACCCTCTGCGTTGCAGGCGCCACCCGCGACGTTCGAACTGATTATTCGCATCGAATACTTGCTGGCCTGCGCGCATGCGCAATTGAATCCGGACGAAACCGGTCTGCCAGGCATTGAACGATTGTTGAAACATGTTCAGGCCAAAGGCATGTTGGCGGCAGAAACGGAGTTGCTGCTGGCCTACACCCAGTTGGCCGAATCCAGCGGTGAGGCGGTGCAGGCGCAGCAGGCTTTCCAGCGAGCCGCAATGCTGGTGGAGCGCTGCCAGTTGCAGCAAGCCCTGCGCGAGTGGGAATTACGCCGAGGCAACATCGGCACAACGTCTGCCAGGCCGGTTCCTGACTGGCATTGCGACGACGTTGATCAGGCACCAGGCCTCAGTCGGCGCGAACGCGAAGTGCTGATGCTGATTGCCCAAGGTGCTTCGAACCAGCAAGTTGCCGAACAACTTTTTATCTCGCTGCATACTGTAAAAACCCATGCGAGACGTATTAATGGGAAGTTGGGTGTGGAGCGCAGAACTCAGGCTGTGGCCAAGGCGAAGTTGCTGGGAATACTTGTTTAGTATTTTGCTTTGCTTTGAATGTAAATGGTTTGTGTTATTTGTGGGCATGTTTTGTAAATTGTTCGAGCTTCAAGTGGCTTGGAAAAGAAACTACCTTCCAACTATCTGCAGTGGCCGCACTTGCGGCTCTGGATGGTCAAGTAAGGGAAAGTTGTGATCAAGTTATTTAAAAGTTTGATGCGTGATTCGCTGGGTGAACAGGTTTCATGGGCTGAAGAGTGGGAAAAGGCAAGCCATGCCAAAACGGAGATGTTCAAGATTATCGGCGCCGTGCCGAGCGTTATGGATATTCTGCGCAACATGCTTCAAGGTGAATTGAAACGTCTGGGCAAAACAGTCGATATCGACAAGGTCTATGTCAATACCGATCCTGCTTTTCCCGCCAGTGCAGACCGGCCTTCGGGCACTCTTTGGGAAGTCACCGTTTACTGCCTCGATAACAATGTCAGTCCTGCTTACATTATGGGCGGCGATGGGGTTTTTTATCTGCCGGACACGTTCAGTGAGCAGTTCAAAGTAAAGATCATCAACACCATTATTGTCGAAGATCTGATTGCTGCCATAGCTGCCGGACTGGAAAAAACGTTGCGCGCCGAGATCGCAAAGTTCTGGGCGGCGCCCGTGAAAGCCGTTCTGGCTGACAGTGCACCGTTGTCCAATAAGCAGGCTTTCATCCAAGCCTATGCCATGGTCACAAGTGCAGAGCTGTCGCTGTCGGTCATGGCCAATGTGCTTGATGCCGGGCTGGGTGAGCGATTCGCCCTTCTGCTCAGCTCGGACAGCGGTCGTGCGGCGTTTGAAGTCAACCTGCAACCGCCGCAGAATTACCTTCTGGCGCGCCAGCCCTGTTTCGTTCTGGACAACGCCGAGCGTGCGGGAGCAGAGATGCCGCTGGTAAATGAATCCACCTCTTACCTCTTGCATACGCCGGAAAAAGGCTTCGAGTATTTTGACAAGAATGTTGATTTGCATCGCGAACTTCAGAAGCGGCTGTTGCTGGGTAGCGACCAGATCAGATATCTGAAAGCCACGCAAAGTCCTTATGCCTTTAGTGTAGAGACTCATCTCAAAGGCCAGCTTGAAAGCGTGTCGTCCTTGGTCAATAGCCGAGATAACCCGCTCATATCCGCGCTGCAGGACAATCAGGGCCTGCACGTGCTGCGCCGCGGTATCGATAGCCGCTTCGATCTGCTTTGGGCTGCACTGAAACGTACCGACTGGCCGCTTTGGCTGCAGACCGCTGGTAGCGACATTCAAGAGCGATATAGCCAGCTGGAAAAGTCCAAGGACCGATACCAGGCTATTTATTCGAACGCGTTCGATGCATGTTTTTCACTCAAGGATTATGTGGTGCGGAAGTTCGCTGAATGGGCAGACAGCGTGCTGGGCGAACATCTTGATGCGCAAGTGATACGTGTCCACAGTTCCTACACCTTGCAGATCGGCGGGCGAACTATCGAGCAAGAAGAAACACGAACGCTGACAGAGTTTATTGTTTCCGGTCTGCACGACAATGGTTATAAAGCCAATCTGACTATCATTGGCGCTCCTGTCGGAAGCCGGCTGACGACGCAGGCGCTAGAACAATGGCTGGAGCATCGTAACCTGCGACTGGAGTTTGCCGGAAGTTTTGCATTCTCGCCTTCCGATGATTATCAGCAGGCTTATCGAAACTGCCTGTATAGCCAGATGGAGTTTGCAGTTTTCGTTGCTCGACATTCTGGGAAGTTGGATTCCACCGATGCGAATATCATTGCTCGCGCCATGGCCAATGATCCTGCGGTGACTGTCCAGGGTTTGCGAATCAGATTGCAGGCGCCGGCATTGAAAGACGTCCTGGTTATTTCGGCCAGAGAATATGTACCTTCGCTGATGTTGGTCAGAATGCCTGGCGGTGAATTCGAGCTGCAGAAGTTTTCCGATCTTTATGCGGCGAACCGTTGGCTGGAGTCGGCAATGTCCGCCGATCGTGAATACGCTGCCTTGCTGATCCATCCAGACTACCTGCACGAAGCAGGCGAGTTGCTCGGCAGCGCTCGCACACAACTGAGCTATCGCTACACCCTCGATAGCCGTCCGGCCGATCTTCATCTGGATCCCAAAGCACCGCTTGCCGATTACGTGAATGCCGCCTACCGAGCCGAAGTTGCCCTGCACAAGGCTATTGCACCAGTAGGTTATCGAGCGCTTGGCGTTGAAGGCCGCAAGCGCTATTCGCGCCTGTCCACCGAACTCAAGGCGCTGTCTACGGTTGATGCTCGAGACAATGGTTTCCCGACATTTGAGCAGTTCACCTATGACTCGGTGAAAACTCAGATAGAAGATATTTTGCGTACACGTGGCAGCAACGTTTCGGTCAATCCTGACCAGATTATTGTTCAGACCGAAGATTTCCGTAAAAGCGTTACCGACCTATTGCTTGAGGGGCTCGCTTTTGACGCGGTAAACCCAGCTTACGAAACGAAATTCAGCCCGAAGTACTATTTGGTGAATGGGCATCCCCTCGTTGAAAAACTGGATATCCGAGACCTGTCCTCGCTGTCGAAAACGTTCCGTCCAGGTGATCGATATGCCGCGATGCTGAAAGAGCAATATCAGAACAAGGCGCATCCCGGTTACGCATTCAAACGTGCAGTGCACGCCCGCAAAATCCGCTGTGAGATGTACTGCAATGCTTTTGCCGACTTTACCAACGGCAGGTTATCCACGGAGTCGTTCTCGGCCATCCAACGGGTCATCGATAATCTGAAAGAAAGCGGCGGCTATGAGTCAATCTCCAATAGCGTCTCCGAAGGTGACGTCGGTGTGTATAAATTCAATATCGGCGCGCTGGGTCTGACGACTGCCGGGGATCGTACGGTTGGCGGCGTTTATATTTTCCGACTGAAGCTGTCTTCAGGGTTCGCCGATTTGCTCTATACGCCGGATGCGCCGGACCTGGTCAGCTTCCGGCCAATCGCTGAGTTCATTCCCTCGATTCGTCTGCGAAACGATCCGTTCAGGAGCTACTACAGCGAGCGGATACTGCTGGTAGACCAAAAGGTGATCAACGACTATTTCGACAAGCTGGTTGCAACAGTCGATGCCAAACCGGTCATTCGCACGCAGCAGCGGTCGTTACTGCCGGATCTGTTCACTTTCCATGACGAGCGAGTGCGCCGTGCATTGAGTGATATCGACGAGCGCACCACCAGTCTCAATGAAATCATCGTCGGTCTGGTTTACGACAACCTGTTGAAAGCGGCAAACATCGTGAGCCTGCTGGTGCCTCCTGTGGGCACTGTCGTGGTGGCTGTGCAGATGATGAAAAGCATTTACGACGCCTCTCAATCGCATAAACGAGGCGACTACCGCGCTGCGCTGGGACATGTGCAGGAAACACTGACCGGCCTGTTGACCCTGGGCAAAGCCGTGGCGGCGGGTAACCCGGTCAAGGAAGTCACCCATGCACAGCGGTCGTTTCTCAGCCTGTTCGAGGACGCGCGGACGGTTGCGGAACTGGTCACGTATTACACCGGCCAGGAAGACTTGAAAGAGATACTCGTCGAACTGTTCAACACGTTGATGGAAGGCGCTGATGCCAGCCTGAGCAAAACCACCGTTCATTGATCGGATTGTGAATAGTTACCGCTCGTTCAATGGGCAAGAGCGTTATCGTTCGTAGCCCATCCGCCAACTCACGGCCCGCGTCGCAGCCAGCAACCGCTGCGCCGCCGGGCCGTTTTCGTCGGCGTGGAACAGCGAGGTCGGGCCGACGATGGTCAGCACCGCAGCGATCTGCCCGACCGCGTTGAACACTGGCGCAGAAAGCGCATCCACACCCGGCATCAACAAACCATGCACGTGATGCAGACCGCGTTCGCGGATCTGTTCACACAGCGCTGCATAGGCTGTTTCATCCTTGAGCGGATGCTCCGCGACAGCGATTTCCTGCTCACGCAAGTCGTCGGTTTCCCGATGCGGCAGGTAAGCGCTGAACACCAGCCCGGTGGACGAACTGAGCAGCGGCAGCACCGAACCCAATTGCGTCACCACCGTCACCGCGCGCACCGCTGGTTCGATGTGCACCACGGTTGCGCCCTGATTGCCCCACACCGCGAGGAAGCAGGTTTCGTTGAGTTCATCGCGCAACTCGGACAGCGGCAGGGCAGCGACCTTCAACACGTCCATGCTGTTGAGCGCGGCCAGGCCCACCCGCAGCGCTTCGCGACCGAGGCCGTAATGGTTGGTGGCGGCGTTCTGTTCGGCAAATCCCGAAGCAATCAACGCCTGCAGATAGCGATGCACCTTGCTCGCCGGCATCTGCACGTGTTCGGCCAGACGCGACAGCGAAGTCGACGGTGACAACTCGGCCAAAGCCTTGAGGATGTCGGTGCCGACCTCGGCGGAGCGGACTTTCTGTTTGCCGTTGCTGTCGCTGGTTTTTTCCATGGGGCTGGCGGTTCCGGTTCGAGTGGGCGTCTTTATAGCTTGACGCTGGATAGCGAGCAAATTACGTTATGCGTAATCAGATTACGATAATAACAACCCCGGCGTGCCGAGACCTCTGAGCCAGAGCGATGGGCCATTGCCGACTCCCTGTTCAGGAGGCTCCATGAACCTCGATTCAACCGCGCAGGACTTGGTTTACCAGTCCGGCTTCGGCAACGAATTCAGCACTGAAGCGTTGCCCGGCGCGCTGCCCGTTGGCCAGAATTCCCCGCAAAAAGCCCCATACGGCCTGTATACCGAACTGTTCTCCGGCACCGCGTTCACCATGCCGCGCAGCGAAGCGCGCCGCACCTGGATGTACCGGATTCAGCCATCGGCCAATCACCCGGCGTTCGTCAAACTGGAACGGCAACTGGCCGGCGGACCGTTGGGTGAAGTGACGCCCAATCGCCTGCGCTGGAATCCACTGGAGCTGCCGACCGAACCGACGGATTTCATCGATGGCCTGGTCAGCATGGCCGCAAACGCCGGCGCCGAGAAACCGTCCGGCATCAGCATTTATAACTACACCGCCAACCGTTCGATGGAGCGGGTGTTCTTCAACGCCGATGGGGAAATGCTGCTGGTGCCGCAACTCGGTCGCCTGCGTATCGCCACCGAACTGGGCGTACTCGAAGTGGCGCCGCTGGAAATCGTCGTGCTGCCGCGTGGCCTGAAATTCCGCGTCGAATTGCTCGACCCGCAGGCACGCGGTTACCTCGCCGAGAACCATGGCGCGCCCCTGCGCCTGCCGGATCTGGGGCCGATCGGCAGCAACGGTCTGGCCAATCCCCGGGATTTCCTTGCCCCGGTCGCTGCCTACGAAAACCTCCAGCAACCGACCACTCTGGTGCAGAAATTCCTTGGCCAGCTGTGGGCTACTGAACTCAATCACTCACCGCTCAATGTGGTCGCCTGGCACGGCAACAACGTGCCGTACAAATACGACCTGCGCCGTTTCAACACCATCGGCACAGTGAGTTTCGATCATCCCGATCCTTCGATCTTCACCGTACTGACCTCGCCGACCAGCGTGCACGGTCTGGCCAACCTCGATTTCGTGATCTTCCCGCCGCGCTGGATGGTCGCCGAAAAGACCTTCCGGCCGCCGTGGTTCCATCGCAACCTGATGAACGAATTCATGGGCCTGATCCAGGGCGAATACGACGCCAAGGCTGAAGGTTTCGTGCCCGGCGGCGCCTCGTTGCACAGCTGCATGAGCGCCCACGGCCCCGACGGCGAGACCTGCACCAGGGCGATCAACGCCGAGCTTGCACCTGCAAAAATCGATAACACCATGGCCTTCATGTTCGAGACCAGCCAGGTGCTGCGCCCAAGCCGTTTCGCCCTCGACTGCCCTCAATTGCAATCCAGTTATGACGCTTGCTGGGCCTCGCTGCCCGCCACGTTCGACCCGACCCGGAGATAACCCATGACACAGAATTCCATCCCCCGCAGTTGGGTCGCTTCGGCCAACGGTCACAGCGATTTCCCCTTGCAGAATCTGCCGCTGGGCGTGTTCAGTCTCAACGGTTCGACGCCGCGCGCGGGCGTAGCGATTGGCGAGCACATCTTCGATTTGCAGGTGGCGCTTGAGGCCGGGCTGTTCGACGGTGTCGCACGCAGTGCGGTGGAAGCCATGCACGGCGGGCAGTTGAACGCGTTCTTCGAACTTGGCCGTGAGGCGCGGGTTGCCCTGCGCGAACGCCTGGTCGAACTGTTCAGTGAAGGCAGCACCCTGCGCGGCAGCATCGAAGCGCAAGGCGCGAAAGTCTTGCCACTGGCTGGCGATTGCCAGATGCACCTGCCGGCGCGAATCAGCGATTACACCGACTTCTATGTCGGCATCGAGCACGCGCAGAACGTCGGCAAACTGTTCCGCCCGGATAACCCGCTGCTGCCGAACTACAAGCACGTGCCGATCGGTTACCACGGTCGCGCTTCCACGGTGCGAGCGTCCGGCACCGACGTGCGCCGGCCGAAGGGCCAGACGCTGCCGGCCGGGCAGACCGACCCGGTCTTCGGCCCTTGCGCACGTCTGGATTACGAACTGGAACTGGGCATCTGGATCGGCCAGGGTAACGAAATGGGCGAGCCGATTGCCATCGGTGACGCCGCCGAGCACATCGCCGGTTTCTGCCTGCTCAACGACTGGTCGGCGCGGGATATCCAGGCCTGGGAATACCAGCCACTCGGCCCGTTTCTGTCGAAGAGTTTCATCACCAGTGTCTCGCCCTGGGTGGTGACGGCCGAAGCGCTGGAGCCGTTCCGCACGGCACAGCCGGCGCGTCCTGAAGGTGATCCGCAGCCGTTGCCGTATCTGCTCGACAAGCGAGATCAGGACGGCGGCGCCTTCGACATCGAACTGGAAGTGCTGCTGCGCACCGAAGCCATGCGCGAGCAGAATCTGCCGGCCCATCGCCTGACCTTGAGCAACACCCGCTACATGTACTGGACCGTCGCGCAAATGGTCGCGCACCACAGCGTCAACGGTTGCCAATTGCAGGCCGGTGACCTGTTCGGTTCGGGCACTTTGTCCGGCCCGGAAAACGGCCAGTTCGGCAGCCTGCTGGAGATCACCGAGGGCGGTAAAAAGCCGATCGAACTGGCCTCAGGCGAGGTGCGCAAATTCCTTGAGGACGGTGACGAAATCATCCTGCGCGCTCGCTGCGCCCGCGAAGGTTTTGCCTCGATCGGCTTCGGCGAATGTCGCGGCACCGTGATCGCTGCGCGCTGACGGGAGCGGCTCATGGATCTCTACACTTATTACCGTTCCACTTCGTCGTACCGGGTGCGGATCGCGCTGGCGTTGAAGGGCCTCGATTACCAGGCGCTGCCGGTCAACCTGATCGCATCGTCGGGTGGTGAACATCGGCAACCGGCGTATCTGGCGCTCAATCCGCAGGGGCGGGTGCCGACCTTGCGCACCGATGACGGCGCGCTGCTGATTCAGTCGCCGGCGATCATCGAGTATCTGGAGGAGCGTTATCCACAGGTGCCGCTGCTGCCGGATGATCTGCTGGCCCGCGCGCGGGTGCGCGGTGTGGCGGCGGTGATCGGCTGCGACGTGCACCCGCTGCACAACGTCAGCGTACTCAATCGCCTGCGCCAGTCCGGGCAGGATGAAACGCAGGTAATGGAGTGGATCGGGCATTGGATCAGCCAAGGGCTGGCGACGGTGGAGCAGTTGATCGGCGACAGCGGTTTCTGTTTTGGCGAATGGCCGTGTGTGGCGGATGTGTATCTGATTCCGCAGTTGTATGCCGCAGAGCGGTTCAACGTCAGCCTGGAGGCGTATCCGAAAATCCGCCGTGTGGCTGCGTTGGCGGTTGAACATCCGGCGTTTATCAAGGCGCATCCTGCCAATCAACCGGACACCCCTTAATCCCCTGTGGGAGCGAGCCTGCTCGCGAAGACGGAGTGTCAGTGGCCTTTCATTCAGCTGACACAGCGCCTTCGCGAGCAGGCTCGCTCCCACACAGCTTTGTGTGGGCCTCAAGGATGGGGGCAAGCCTGCGGAAGGTGGTCAATGCACGACGGAGTTGGGCGGCAGATGGCCGAGGCGTTCGGTCAGGCGCAGGCGCTGGATCGGGTCTTCACTGAGCAGCAACGCGTGCTCAAGGTCGAAGCGCTCGGCGTTTGGGCAGTCCAGCCGTTGATACAGACTGGCCCGGGCCATGTAATCGGCGGCTTTGGCGCCGCCCAGTTCGAGCACTCGTTCCGCGTCGATCAGCGCGGCAATGTAATCGTCGTGGGTCAGGTGCAATTGGCGCAGGTTGCGTGACAGACGCTGCAGCATCTGCACTGGCGTTGCGCTCAGCAAATGTTCGGCGCTGAGCTGCATGTTCGGCCCGTATTGGCGTTGCAACAGTTCGCGACAGTCGTTGGGATACAAGCGTCGCCCGCCGCAAGGGTCGAGCAAGTGGTCGGCGCCGGGTACCCGCAACAGGAAATGCCCGGGGAAGTTGACCCCGACCAAAGGAATCTCGAGGCCATGCGCCAGTTCCAGTGCGATCAACGCCAATGCCAGCGGCTGACCGCGCTGGGTGTGCAACACGCGGTGCAGCAGCGCCGCCTGTGGGCGCAGCGGCAGGAAATCATCCTGTGCGAAACCGAGATCGACCATGCGCCGCAACAACGGTTGCGCCAGTTCGCTGACCGGCAGCATCGGCAGGCCATAGCTGACGCGTAGTTGCAGATCCTTGAAGGTGCGCAACCATGCCTCGGGCTCGAGGGTTTTGTCGTGCTCGGCACTTATCCACAGCGCAGCTTCCAGCAGGGCTGGCGGTGAACGATGCAGGCATTCGAAAAAGCGTTGGCGCGCACTCATCTGAATCTCCCTCCAATGCCTCGTTTTAGCCCCGTCCGGGTTGTTCGTCCAGTACCGGGCGCGTTGAGCGCGAGTTATAGCGGCGCAACATTGTCCGCTCGGCGGCTCATGCCGGTGCGCGCCAGCAATTTTCAGGGGCAAGCCTATACTGGCGTTCTACAAGAAGTGATTCGGGAGCCTGTCGATGTTCGCTCTCATGCAAAGCACTCGCCTGGAATCGCTGCACCTGAGCGTGGACCCGGTCACCGGGTTGAAGGCGGTCATTGCCATTCATGACAGTCGCCTGGGGCCAGCCCTGGGCGGGTGCCGTTACCTTGCCTATCCCAACGACGAATCTGCGGTCGAGGACGCCATTCGCCTGGCGCAAAACATGAGCTACAAAGCGGCGCTCGCCGGCCTTGCGCAGGGCGGCGGGGTGGCGGTGATCGTGCGCCCGGCCCATGTCGAGAATCGCGCCGCGTTGTTCGAGGCTTTCGGCCGTTGCATCGAGCAGCTCGACGGTCGCTACATCACCGCCATCGACAGCGGTACGTCAGTGGCGGACATGGACTGCATTGCCCAGCAGACCCGGCATGTCACCAGCACCACCTCGGCAGGCGATCCGGCACCGCACGCGGCCATGGGCGTGTTCACCGGCATTCGCGCCACGGCGATGGCGCGCCTGGGCAGCGACAACCTCGAAGGTCTGCGCGTTGCCATCCAGGGGCTTGGCAATGTCGGTTTTGCGCTGGCCGAGCAACTGCACGCGGCAGGCGCCGAGTTGCTCGTCAGTGACATCGACCACGGCAAGGTGCAACTGGCAATGGAGCAGCTCAATGCTCACCCGATCGCCAACGACGCATTGCTCAGCACGCCGTGCGACATTCTCGCGCCTTGTGGGTTGGGCGGTGTGCTCAACAGTCATTCGGTGTCGCAACTGCGCTGTTCCGCTGTCGCCGGTTCGGCGAACAATCAACTTTCCCATCTGGATGTGGCGGATCAACTGGAACGGCGCGGAATTCTTTATGCGCCGGATTATGTGATCAATGCCGGCGGGCTTATTTACGTTTCGCTTAAACATCGTGGCGAGGAGTTGCCGACGATTACGGCGCATCTGTCGAAGATCAGTTCGCGGCTGACCGAAGTCTTTGCCCATGCTCAGGCGGAAAAACGTTCGCCGGCGCGGGTGGCGGATGAGTTGGCGGAAAAGGTTTTGTATCGCTGAAAGCAAAAGATCGCAGCCTTCGGCAGCTCCTACACTCGGAATGCAGGAGCTGCCGAAGGCTCGGGCCGCGATCGGACGATCTTTCTGATTACTTCGGCGCTTTCGCTGCTTTGGCGGGCTTCGCCGGCGCCTCGTCAGGTTCTGCCGCTTCAGCTTTTTCGACAGGCTCGGCCGGCGCGTTGATCAGCTCCGACAGCGCATCGGGCTGACTCTTGAATGCCCGGGCGAACACATCGCGATTCTTCGCCATGTAGATCCCGGCTTCTTCCACTTGCTGTTCGGTCAGGGACGGAACGGCTTTTTGCAGCACATCGGCCAGATATTCGGCCAGTTCGAGCATTTTGTCATGACGATCAGCTTCGGCTTTATCCATGAACAAGCGCTCCAGATCTCGGCTGCTGCGGTATACCACTTCGACGGCCATTCACCACCTCACATGCCTTCACGTTAAGTTGTCTTGACGACTACTGTATCCATATACAGCGAAAAGGATAAGCGAATCCCTGCGCCATGGGTAGTGGCTTTTCAATGTAGACCGGATTTGGCGTTTGTCAGGGGACGGGGTGGCTGCTATTCGCGAGCAGGCTCGCTCCCACAGAAACTCTAGCGGTGCGACCAAACGCCACGGCGCGGGATTTGCGGCGGATCGCCATGATGCGTGGCCCTGAACCTGCATGAAAACCGTTGCAACAAGGCTCGCGCGCAAAACCGTCACGTGCGATACGCATCATCCGCCCGAAACGGGCTAAGGAAACTCATCGTGAAAATAAACTGGGCCGAGAAACTGCGGCGTAACGTGCATCAACTGGCCGAGTCCCTGGGCAACCTGTTCGTCGAAACCTTCCACTATCTGGCGCTGTTCGCCATCGGTGCGGTGACGGCGTGGGCGGCGGTGATGGAGTTCCTCGGCATGCTCGAAGTCGGGCACATCAAGATCGATGACATTCTGTTGCTGTTCATCTATCTGGAACTGGGCGCGATGGTCGGGATTTATTTCAAGACCAACCATATGCCGGTGCGCTTTCTGATTTACGTTGCGATCACCGCGCTGACGCGCCTGCTGATCTCCAACGTCTCGCACCACAACCCGCCGGACATGGGCATCATCTACCTGTGCGGCGGCATTCTGCTGCTGGCGTTCGCGATCCTGGTGGTGCGTTACGCTTCGTCGCAATTCCCTTCGGTGAAGATCGAGAACCCGCAGCGCAAGATCGGCACGGGCTCCAGCGAGCATCCGGAAGTGGAGAAGGGCGAGCTCTAAAGACCCGCCGCCTGGCCCGGCTGGCCTTTGACGCGTGGCGGTGGCGGGGTCAGCCCGGCGCCGCTGGTCATGGCCTCGAGAATCGACATGGCGCTGTGGCCCTGTTCGATGGCGATGCCAAACTGGATGCTTTGTACCAGCCGTTTCAAACGCTCGGGATCGTTGCGCTGTTCGGCGCTGATCATGCGCTTGGCCACGATGCGGCCGGCATTGGACAGGGTCAGCATGATGCTGCCGTCCAGGCCCTGAATGCTCAGATTGATCTGATAGTCCGGCGCGAAAGCATCGGTAATGATTTGAAATGGGTTGTCCATGATGCGTCACCGCCTGATTGAACGTGCAGTTGTTGACCGGCCATGATCTGATTTGGTTCGCAACACCAGACCACTGGCATCTCGTTCGCTGAGGTTTGCAATGTCCGTTTGCCTCAAGGGTGATATAGCAAGGGGCATGCCGGAAAAATTGTCGAACAATAAACACGGCGAAAAAAAACGGCGAGCCTCGGGGCTCGCCGTTTTTTATGGCGCGTTTTCAGGGCAGGAATGGGCCGATGATCGCTGACAGTGCAATCAGGCCGATCAGCACTCCACCCAGTTCACCGCCAGCCCGCCTCGTGAAGTTTCCTTGTATTTGTCGTGCATGTCGGCGCCGGTGTCGCGCATGGTGCGGATCACCCGGTCGAGGGAAATAAAGTGATTGCCGTCGCCGCGCAGGGCCATTTGCGTGGCGTTGATCGCCTTCACCGCCGCGATGGCATTGCGCTCGATGCACGGCACTTGCACCAGGCCACCGACCGGATCGCAGGTCAGGCCGAGGTTGTGTTCCAGGCCGATTTCGGCAGCGTTCTCCAGTTGCTCCGGTGTCGCGCCGAGGACGTCGGCCAGGCCGGCGGCGGCCATTGCGCAAGCCGAGCCGACTTCGCCCTGACAGCCAACTTCGGCGCCGGAGATGGAGGCGTTTTTCTTGCACAAAATGCCGACAGCGGCTGCGCCGAGAAAGAACGCGACGACATCATCATCAGACGCATCCGGATTGAATTTCATGTAGTAGTGCAGAACCGCCGGAATGATCCCGGCAGCACCATTGGTCGGCGCGGTGACCATGCGCCCGCCGGCAGCGTTTTCTTCGTTGACGGCGAGAGCGAACAGATTGACCCATTCCATCGCCGACAGAGTCGAACTGATCACATTCGGTTTGCCGATTTCCAACAGGCTGCGGTGCAGTTTCGCTGCGCGACGCGGTACTTTCAGACCGCCGGGCAGGATGCCTTCGTGGCGCAAACCTTGTTCGACGCACTCGCGCATTACAGACCAGATGTGCAACAGGCCCTGACGGATTTCGGCGTCGCTGCGCCAGGCGCGCTCGTTGGCCATCATCAGTTCGGACACGCGCAGATTGTGTTGTTTGCACAGGGCGAGCAGTTCGGCGGCGCTGGAAAAATCATAGGGCAACACCACGTCGCTGGTTGGCGCCACACCAGACTCGGCTTCAGCCGCTTCGACGATGAAACCGCCGCCCACCGAGTAATAGGTTTGCGTGAACAGCTCGGCGCTTGCGCCAAAGGCGCTCAGCGACATGGCGTTGGGGTGGTAGGGCAGGCTCTCGTCGAGCAGCAGTAGATCGCTCTGCCAGTCAAAAGCAATTGAACGTTGACCGGCGAGGGACAGTTGCCCGGTTTCGCGCAGTTGCTGGATGCGTAGATCGATGGTCGAAGGATCGATGCTGTCCGGCCACTCGCCCATCAGGCCCATGACCGTTGCGCGGTCAGTGGCGTGGCCGACGCCGGTGGCCGAGAGCGAACCGTACAGGCGGATCTGCACACGTCGCACATCATTGAGCAGATGCTGATCGATCAGAGCCTGGGCAAAGGTCGCCGCTGCACGCATCGGACCGACGGTATGGGAACTGGACGGGCCGATGCCCACTTTGAATAGATCGAAGACACTGATAGCCATGCTAAACCCTTACAAGCAATGGAGTAGGAATCGCTGCCATTTTTTGTCGGACAAGCGCAATGTCGGCGATACTGCCTGCCTCGGTTCGAGGTGACCAACGAAACCTCCTAAGACAGCCTTTAGCAGGACTAAACAATGAGTCGTCAATTGCATGCCCAGACCTATGTCTGGCTGCAGGTATTTGCCTGTGCCGCTCGGCATCTGTCGTTCACCCGTTGTGCCGAAGAGCTGCACATCACCCCGGGCGCGGTCAGCCAGCAGATTCGCCAATTGGAAGAGCGCCTGGGCTTTCGCCTGTTTCATCGGCGCGCGCGGGGCGTTGAGTTGAGTGCGCAGGGGCAGCGGCTGGCGATTACCGTCAACGAAGCCTATGGCAGCATCGATGCCGAATTGCGCCGACTCGACGCGGGGATGATCAGCGGGACTCTGCGGTTGCGTTCGATCCCGTCGTTTCTCGGCAAGTGGCTGACCCCGCGCCTGCCGCGCTTGCAGCAACGCTTTCCGGATATCCAGTTGCGCCTGGTGGCCGAGGACAGCAGCGTGCCACTGCATGAGGGCGATTTCGATCTGGCCATCGACCTCAACGATGGCAGCTACCCCGGATTGTTATCCACAGCCTTGCTCGACGAGCAGATATTTCCGGTGTGCGCGCCGAGCCTGCTGCGCGGCCGCCCGCCGTTGCACGGGCCGGCCGATCTGGTGCATTTCCCGCTGCTGCACGACATCACCGCCTGGCGTGGCAGTTACGAATACGCGGAATGGGAGTTCTATTTGAACGCGATCGGCTTCGAAGGCGCCGATGTGCGACGCGGCCACACTTTCAATCGCAATCACCTGACCATCGAAGCGGCGATCGCCGGCATGGGCGTGGCGATTGCCCGGCGCACGTTGCTCAACGATGAGCTGGAGCGCGGCACGTTGATCGTGCCGTTCGGCTTGTCGGTGCCCAACCATAAACGCTATGTGCTGCTGTATGCGCCGGGGGCGTTGAGCCATCCGGGCGTGCGCGCTGTGCATGACTGGCTGGTGGAGGAGGCGGGAATTTTCCGCAGTCTTCACCCGCTGAATGAGCAGCAGATGTGAGCAGATTTTTCTGCGGAGCGGGTCGACCCAACTCCCGACATTAACAGCGCCTCGCTCGGTTGTCCGGCTTTTTTTGCGAATGAATATTTTTCTTTTTTCAGGGGTTGAAATGTTCGGCAGTCGGGCCGATTGTTGTAACCAGGAGGTCAGGAAATTCACTTCAAGGCCTCCAGCGAGCTAGCTGAAATAAGGGATGAACTATGCAAATCCAAGTCAACAGCGATAACCATATTCAAAGTAGTCAGCGACTGGAGGAGTGGGTACGTACAACTATTGAGAGCACGCTCGAACGTTATGAAGAAGACCTGACCCGTGTCGAAGTCCACCTGAGCGACGAGAACGGTGACAAACCAGGTCCCCATGACTTGCGCTGCCAGCTGGAAGCGCGGCCAAAAGGCCACCAACCGATTTCCGTGACCCACAAAGCCGATTCGCTGGAACTGGCAATCGACGGCGCTGCCGAAAAACTTGAGCACGCACTGGAGCACCTGTTCGGCAAACTGCGAGGTAAACCACGCGCCGCTGTAGTGCCGTTTACCGGCAAGGCCAATGACAAGCTGTTGGCGGAAGAATTCGATGAGAACGAACAGGCAGCGATCAACAGTTGATGCGCTGAGTTCACAAGTCACCAAAGGAGAACGGGCCTGCTGATGCAGGCCCGTTTTTTTTGTTTGGGCTGTTGGTTGTTTCGCGGCAGGGTTTGAGATCGTAGCCCCTCACCCCAGCCCTCTCCCGAGGGAGAGGGAGCCGAACCCGGTTGTTTTCAAGTCCAGCGTTCGGCTCGATATTGCAGGCGAGCGTAAATCGTAAATACACCTCGGTCAGTCCCTCACCCTCTGGGAGAGGGGGCCGATTCCGGTTGTTTTCAAGTCCAGCGTTCGGCTCGATATTGCAGGCGGGCGCAAATCGTAAATACACCTCGGTCAGTCCCCTCTCCCCCTGGGAGAGGGTTAGGGTGAGGGGCTTTTGATCTTCAATGGGTTGCGGTCAGAACGCCACCGAAGTCTGCACATAAACCGTCCGCGGCTCCCCCACGTACTTGCCCTTGTTGTTGTCATCGAACGAGCGTGTGAAGTACTGCGTGT
>NZ_RAZO01000435.1:0-16121 GCF_004307535.1 Pseudomonas sp. Sample_9 | reverse complement strand
TGCGATCGCGAGGAATCAGGCTTTGCAGTTGCTGCGCCAGAAAATTCGCATCAAACGCAAACGTATCCGGATCCTTCAAACCATTGGTCTTGCGCCACTGCCACGCGCCATCCGCCAGGCCAACCAGGGAAATGCTCCCGTACCGCGCCGCCGTCAGCCCCATCACCGCCAAGGAAATCTGCCCGCCGCTGCCCATCACATCTGGCACAAACTCCACCGGCTTGCCGGCAATGACAATGCTCAATTTTTCCGTCTTGAACGTCGAGGTCTCCACCGGCACGCTCGGCCCGGACGCGACATACGCCTCGCGACTGACCTCCAGCAGATTCGGCGCCTTGACCGGTTCAAGCCATTGCTCGATCTGGTCGAACAGCGCGCCAATCCGTGTGGCCCATTCATCTGATTGCGTGGTGAACAGTTGCTTCTTGTGCGCTTCGCTCTCGGCATAGTGGCGAAGCATTTCGCCCAGTTGCTGTACGTCGTTCATTGCGGTGTTCCTCGGAAAGGACCTGCGAAGGGTGATAGTGGCAGATCCCCGGCGCGGCGTACGTTTAGTTCTTGCAGATGCACAGTTGCGGGAAAGATCGGCGGTACAGTCAGTCGGTACTGGCGTCGGGTCTTGAACAGAAGGTAACTTCGGGCAGACCTGAATGCTCGATACTGACATTTGCTTGAGGAAATCCAATGCGCACCATCGGCCTTATCGGCGGCATGAGCTGGGAGTCCAGCGCCGAATACTATCGCCTGATCAACCAACAGGTTCGCGACCGCCTCGGCTCTTTGCGTTCGGCGCAGTTGCTGATGTACAGCGTCGACTTCGGCCCGGTCGAACAGGCCCAGCACGCCGGGCGCTGGGACGATGCAGCGGCGATTCTGGTGGATGCCGCGCGCAGGCTCGAAGCCGGCGGCGCCGATTGCGTGGTGCTGTGTACCAACACCATGCACAAGGTCGCCGGGCAGATTCAGGCCGCCATCAGCATTCCGTTCCTGCACATCGCCGAACCCGCCGCGCAGGCGGCATTGGAAATCGACGCGCGCACGGTCGGGCTGCTCGGCACCGCGTTCACCATGGAGCAGAACTTCCTCAAGCAGCGCCTGATCGCCCAAGGCCTGACCGTACTGGTGCCGGATGATGCCGAGCGCAAAGAGGTGCACCGGATCATCTACGACGAACTCTGCGTCGGCGTGATCAGCGAAGCATCCCGGCTAACCTATCAGCGGGTAATCGAATCACTCACCGCCCGTGGCGCCCAGGCGATCATCCTCGGCTGCACCGAAATCGGCCTGCTGATCAAACCCGAACACAGCGCCCTGCCCCTGCTCGACACCACCGAACTGCATGCGCAGTCAGCGGTGGCGTTCGCACTGGGCGACTGACTCAGGGTTTCGACGAACCGCGCAGACGGGCCATGCTCAACGTGTCGACCCACTGCCCGTCGCGCACCGCGTAATCACGCAACAGCCCTTCGGCCTCGAAACCGAACTTGCGATAAAGCCCGATCGCCGCCTCGTTATCGGCGTAGACCGTGAGTTCGACGCGGTGCAGATTCATCCAGTTGTCGGCAACGTCCAGCGCCGCGGCCAACAACATCGATCCCACGCCTTTGCCCTGCCAGGTTACCGCGACTGCCATGCCGAAACTGCCGGCGTGGGCGCGGCGCATCCTTGAATAGGCTTCCAGACCGAGATTTCCGATCACTACGCCTTGGTGCAGAGCAACCAGTTTCAGCGCGCGCTCGTTATCTGCCTGAAGTCGCTGACGCCAGACCTCGGTGGATTGAAACGGCATCTGCAGCACCTGCCGCGCAACGGCGGGGTCGTTGTAAAGCGCAGTGATGCCTTCGAGGTGGAATTCGTTGGAGCGTTCGAGATGGATCGTGGAGGTTGGGTCTGACATGGGATCGGTCCGTGATCAACGTGTGGCTGGTCACTCTAAACCGCTGATCTGGAATCTGGCGAGATGAAATTGTGGGAGCGAGCCTGCTCGCGAATGCGGTGGGTCAGTCACTGAAGTTTCGACTGGCGGATTGCTTTCGCGAGCAGGCTCACTCCTACATGGGGCGGGTCAAGGCTGGAACCATTCGTGGCGTTCGTTGAAGGTTTTGATGATCGTTCCCACGCTCTGCGTGGGAATGCCTCAAGGGACGCTCCGCGTTCCAGCTCTGGGGGGACGCAGAGCGTCCCGGGCTGCATTCCCACGCGGAGCGTGGGAACGATCAACGTGTAAGCAATGAAGATTCCTGTGGGAGCGAGCCTGCTGGCGAAAGCGGTTTGTCAGTCACTGTGGCTTCGACTGGCGGATTGCTTTCGCGAGCAGGCTCACTCCTACAGGGGGGCGGGTCAAGGCTGGAACCATTCGTGGCGTTCGTTGAAGGTTTGCTGGATGAGGTCGATGAGGGCTTGGATTTCGGCAGATTTTTGCGAGTCGGTGTTGACGGCGAGCCAAGCATGGAGCTGCATCGCCTCGGCGAATAATCCGGGCAGTGCGATGAGGCCTCGGTCGAAGCGGCTCATGTATGCCGGCAGCAATCCGATGCAAGCGCTGCACCGGATCATCTCCAGCATCAATTCATAAGATTGTATTTGCACTACGCCAGCCAAGCGCTGCTCGACCAACTCATTCCAAGGCCGAAAGCTCTCAACCTGCCGATCATGCTGCCACTGCACCAGCATGAAGTCCGCCAGATCATCCGGCGTTTCCGGTCGCGCTGTCACTCGTGAATAGCGCTTGGCAATGTGCGGCAGATATTCAATCCGCGCGAGGTGTTGCGGTTCGCTGGTTGCGAAGGTTGGGCCGGGGTTTGGGCGTTCGCCAGGAGCGAGCCAGAGGACGATGTCGGCACTGACTGCACGCAAGGCCAGTTCGCTATCCAGGGCAATAATTTCCAGACGCAGGCTGGCATTGCGGCGCAGCAGTGCGATGAGGTCGCGGCCGAGGATGTCGTGGAGGATGGATTCGGCGATGGCCAGACGAATCAGCGGTTGTTCGATGACCGGGAGTTTGCGTTGGAGGGCCAGGGTGCTAAGTCGGGCCTGCAACTGTTGGCCTTCGCGGGTCAGGCTGAGGGCGCTGCCCTGGAAGCTGAACAGGCTGTGTTGCAGTTGTTGTTCGAGTTGCGCGAGTTGTTTGCGCAACAGGGTCGAGCGCACGTTGAGGCTGCGCGCGGCTTGCATGAAGCAGCCGCAGCGGGCGCTGACGAGGAAGTATTGGGCGACTTCGCTGTCGATGGTCGCGGCCTGGTTGAGCCAGGGCTCGGATCTGGATTGCGGCGATTGATAATCAACGGTGCCCGGGCGTCCTGCGGGTTCGGTGAATGACATTGATGACTCCCTGTCGATCTAATGTGGTTGCTCTGAATACACCGGATTCTCATTGTGGGAGCGAGCCTGCTCGCGAAAACGTTGGCACATTCAACATCTTCGCTGACTGACCCACCGCATTCGCGAGCAGGCTCGCTCCCACAGGGGTGAATGGTGTTTTGGCTGATGTCAGTGTTTTTCCTCGAGAATTTTGTTCAGCTCGGCGCCGTCGATGCTGAGGGTGGCGGTGTTGAGCATGCCGTCCAGATAAGCCTGGGCGATCTGTTCCTGGCGTTGTGCGCGCAGGGCCTGGGTCAGTTGGTCGCGCAGTTCCTCCAGCGTCGCGGTGCGGGCCGGTTGTTGTTCGGTGAGTTTAATCACGTGAAAACCGGCCGCGCTTTGCACCGGATCAGACACGGCGCCCACCTTGAGCCGCGCCACGGCGCTACGTACTTCCGGCACCAGTTGCTGCAACGGTTGCAGGCCGGTATCACCGCCCCGCTCTGCAGTCACTCGATCCTGCGAATATTGCGTAGCGAGCGCCGCAAAATCGGCCGGTGCTGACTGCGCCTTCTTGCTCAATTCAGCGGCTTGTTTGCGCACTGTTTCCACATTCGCTGCGTCACTGACGCCAAGGAAAATCTGACTGACCCGGTACAGCGCCGGCGTCTGCCAATTGGCCTTCCCCGCGTCATACGCCTGCTGCAACTCAGCCGCGCTCGGATACTCCGCCGGCACCTGACTCACCGAGCGCAAATAATCACGAAACACGATTTGCTCAGTCGCTGCGCGAGTCTGCCGGGCGACGTCCGGCCGCTGCGCCCAACCCTGCGCATCGGCCTGTTCCAGCACGGCTTTTTCTGCCAGTCGCGCACGAATCCAGCGCTCCAGCGCCTCACGGTTGCCGCGCAGTTGTTCGCGGGTTTGCGCCGGGACGGTGGCCAGCAGCGCCTGCAATTCCTCTGGCGAAACCTGCTGATTGCCCAACCGTGCGACCGCTGGCCCGGCTGCAACCGCCATCACCGGCGAGGGCTGCTGAGCGGCGACCGGATCACTGCCCGGCCGCAGCACCAGCGCCACGGCCACCACCAACAACGCCAGCGCTCCGGCGCCGATCACCATGGCAGGCTTTTTCACAGCGCGACTTCCTCTTGTTCGGCGACAGCGGATTTTGCGGTTTGCGAAGCAGCGGTCTGGCTGAAATCGCGCAGGTAAACGATGAATTCCTGCAACAGGCGATCCCACAATTCCAGATTGCCGCGCAGGTGCTCATTGCTTACCCCAGCGGCCACGACCACATCCATTTCCATCAGCAGAAACTCGCCCTGCAACGACAATCGTGCAAAGCGCCGTGTCGCGTTCCACTGCTCGGCGACGCCCTCAGGCAACTCCCCCTGCACACGCAGCGCACAGCTGAAGGTGAAATCAACAAAGTTGCCCTGCTCCAGCGCCGGGTTGCCGAACCGCACGGCGTAGCCGATGCCCTGACTGGCGCTGAGCAATTGCACGATGCCGTTCTGTTCACTCTGGTTGACGCGATAACCGGCGGCCTGGAGGACCTCGGTCAGTGATTGCGGGGAAACGTGGGTGATCAATTGAGTCATGGCTTTCTTCCTTGTTATCAGTGAGCGATCGCCGCTTGCGGCGCGTCGAATTGGGCTTTGTACAGCTCGTCGCCGAAGCCTTGCGCCAGTTCATCGAACTTGACCCGGGCGCTGCCGGCGAAGGGCTGGCGGATCTTCATCACTTCGGCGACATCGATGTTTTCGTAAGCCGTGAGGATCTGTTTGGCGACGCCGTACATTTGCTGATTCTTGGCTGAACATTGCTGCACTTGTGTGTCACGTTCCGCCAGTTGCGCTTGCAGCTTCGCGCGTTCGGCTTCTTTGCCGCGAGCGAGGACCAGCAACTCGTCGTAGGCTTTCTTGAACTTGCCAGTCTGCTCGACACTGGCCGCCACTTGCGCCTGCGCCTGGCTGTGCAGGCTCTGTTGCTGCCCGGCCAGTTGCTCGGCGAGGCCTTTGGCTTTGGCCAGTTCGGCAGTCAGCAGCTTGATCTGCGCTTGCGCTGCCTTGGCTTCGTTCTGCGCCGCCAGTTGTGCGGCGCTGGCCTGGGCCTGTTGGCTTTGCAGGGCCTGCAATTGTTGGGTGGTGCTGCGCAATTGCGTGCGCAAGCGTTCTTCCATGCCTTCGCCGTTCGCCCCGGTGGCAATCAACAAACCCAGGCCCAGCGCGAGAAAACGCGTGTTCATAAAGCTCTCCCGGCGCCTTAGAAGCGCGTGTTGATCTCAAGCTGCAAGACGTCGATGTCGAACGGCGCACCGTACACCGCTTCGGTGCTCATCCAGCGACCCGTGGCGGAAACGTTCTTCGCCAGGCCGTAGTTGCCGCCCATGAAATAGCCCTTGGCGTTGGTGCCGCCGAGGTGGAACGACGAGTCGTTGAAGCCGTCGGGCAAGGCGTCCGGCTGGATGTACTTGTAGCCGGCGAACAGGTTCCAGTCGCCCTTGCGCTTGAGGTCCAGCGCGTTGCCGAGGGTGAACTGCACCATCCACGCATTGGCGCCGCTTTCGATCTCGCCGTTGCTGTCGAGGTTGTTGACGATCTGCCCGGCGGAACGCTTGCGCATGTCGCCTTCGTCGTAGCTGAGGTTGTGGATGTAGTTGCCCTGGCTGCGCAGTTTGAAGTCCTGCGGCAGGTCGGCATCCCAGACCACGTTGAGATCGAGCAGGTTGAACTCGGAGGCGAGACCGACGAATTGCGGCTGCGGCGTAGCGCTCGGGTTGAGCGGGTTCGGCGTGATGTCACGCAGCAGGAATACGCTGTTGCCCTTCTGCATGAACGCCGCGCGGGTGCCGTCGCTGTCGCAGCCCGGCGCGCCGGCCCACGGTTCGCAGGGGCTGGAGCGCTGGCCCTGAATGTCGTCGAAGCGGTAATAGGCCAGCGCACCTTTTAGGCGGTTGTTGCTGTTGATCGCCCATTTCGCCCCGAGCTGCGCGCCGTAAAGCCACTTGTTGTCGCTCTCTTCCTTGTCGAAACCGTTGCTGCTGGAGGTGTCGTTGGTGTAGTCCACCGGGAACGCGCCGACGGTGCCGAACACGCCCCAATCGCGGTTGAGCTTGTGATCGAAAATCGCCGCCACACCGTCGAAATTCAGGTCGTTGGAATAGAGCATGTCGGTGGACATGAACGGGTTGGCGAAGCGCCCGCCGGTCAGGGTCAATTCGTCCATTGGCTTCCAGGTCAGGTAGCCCTGATCGAGCCAGATGTCCTTCTTGGCAAAGCCGCCGCCGAGGTTCTGCGTGGTCGATACCGGGTTGTTGTCCGAACCGGTGCCGATGCGAATGCCGGCGGTCCATTCCTCCGAAATCACCGCTTTCATGCCCAGGCGTGCGCGCAGGCGAAAGAGGTTTTCGCGGTCTTCGCGGGTATTGAGCAACGGCGGCAGGCTGGTGCTGCTGTTGGGGTTCACGTCGTACGGGCCATTGTTGTTGAGCTTGGCGAAGTCGACAATTTCGTTGCTGTTGTTGCCCGAGTAGTAACGCGATTCGTCACGCAGGCGAATGTCACCGTCGAAGCTGATGCGCGAGGCCCAGTCCGGGAAGGTATTCGGCGCGGCCCAGTTTTCCTGTTTGGCGGTGGCCATGACCTCGGCTTTGACCTGATCGCGGATCTGGTCGCGCACTGCTGCCGGTACGTACTGCACGCGCACATCCCCCGGCGCGGCGACCGGTCCGGCCGCGACTGCGGTGGACGCGGCCGCCTGTTTGGCCTGCACCGCTTCGTTCTGCGCCTGGGCGATCAGCGCGTCGGCCTTGTCCTGTTTGAGAATGCCCTGCTCGACCAGCAAGCGGATCAGATTGATCGTGGCGTTTTCCGAGGGCGCAGGCGCTGCCACGGCCTGACCGACCAGGGTCGCAATGACCATGCCGACCGCCAGGGACAATCGATTCACGTTGGAAATCATCTGCACACAACTCCTTTTGCCGAAGCTTGAATAAGTGAATTAACCCGGACGCCGCCCCTGCAGGGACAGGCGCACGGGCAAAGTGATGGAGGCCGGAGGCCGTTCGCTGAGGGCTGGCGCACCGCGTAAAGCGGCCAGCACCTGGGTATCGATTTGCGGGTTGCCGCTGGACTTGATCAGCTCGACACGGGTGATCTCGCCGACGCTGCTCAGCCAGACATCGGCCTGCAGCGAGAATGCGAGGTTGCGCAGCTCGGGGTTCTCACGCAGCAAGCGCTGGAAGGTGAACGCGAGAAACTGGCTGTACGTGCCCGTGCCCAAACGCCCACCGCCGGCACCGGCCATGCCGCCGCCCTTGCCCGCGCCGATGTTGAAAGCGTCGCTGCCGGCCTGCGCGTCGCCGTCCATTTGCATCGGGTTGGCCAGATCGTCGGCCGGCGATGGCGGCGCCTCTTCTTCAGGCTTGACCTCCTCCGGCTCCGGCGTTGGCTCGGGCTCGACGATTTTTTCTTCCACCGGCGTTTCCGGCTCTGGCGGTTTCTCCGGCGGCGGTGGTGGCGGTGGCGGCAACGGAATGATCGTCGGCACCTTCGGCGCTTCGCGACGCACGCCGGCCATGTCGTTGGCCCACTGCCAGAGGAACCACGCGGCGAGCGCGGCGACCAGCAGTCCGGCGCCCCACTTCACATAGCGCAACGGCGACTTTTTCACGGGCGGCGGATCAATCGGGAGTTGTGCGGTCATGACTCAGCCCTGACTCGGTTTGCCGGTAACGAGACCGACCTGGGACAGTTCGAGCCGGCGCAGCAGGTCCAGCACTTCGATGACTTTCTGGTACTGCACCGTCGCATCGCCACGCACGATCACCGGGAAATCCGGGCTCTGCGCTTTCTCGATGCGCAGGCGTTCTTCCAGCTCGGCCAGCGTCACGGGATAGGCATCGAGGAACACCTGGCCGCCGTCGTTGACCGAGATCGCCTTGGTCTTGGCTTCCGACAGCGACACCGACGCGCTGGCCTTGGGCAGGTTGATCTGGATCCCGGAGACCTGCGCGGTGGCGGTGAGGATGAACATCACCAGCACCACCATCAGCACATCGACCAGCGGGGTGATGTTGATGCTGTCGACGGCGGCATCGTCATCATCGTCATGAGAGGCATTTACGGACGCCATGACAGTGCTCCTCAGGCCGGTACGGAGTGGTTGGCGTGATGGCCGCGCTGGTGCGACGCCTCACTGAACTGGCTCTCGCCGTGCATTTCCGCCAGACGGGTAATGAACTCGTCGACGAATACGCGCATGTCGGCGCTGACTTCCTTGTTGCGGGTGATCAGGCGGTTGTAGCCAAACAGCGCGGGGATCGCGACGAACAGGCCCATCGCCGTGGCCAACAGCGCGGCGGCCATACCGGGAGCGATGGCATTGATGTTGACGTCGCCGGCCATTGCCGTGCCGAGGAACACCACCATGATCCCCAGCACCGTGCCGAGCAGGCCGATATACGGACCGCCGGCGATGGCGTTGGACAGGGTCGAGAGTTTCGAGCTGAGCTGCTGGTTTTCGCGGGTGCGCACGCCGTCCATCGAGCAGCGGATGGCTTCGATGGTTGCCGCTGAAACCGAGGAGGTATCGGCGCCCTGCTCACGGCGGGTGCGGATCTCTTTAACCGCCACCAGATACAGGCGCCACAGCGACGAATGCTGCAGACGTTGAGCCAGTTGCGCGTCGTCGGCGAACATCTCCAGACGCGTGCCGACCTTGGCGAATTGCACGCGGAAGTCTTCGTTGGCAGCGGTGACGCGGCTGAGGCTGCGGTTCTTGCGCAGCATGATGATCCACGACTGGAACATCATCAGCACCAGCACGGCGATAATCACCCACGCGTCGATCGGCACCGCGTTTAGGAGGAAGCCGAGGCTACCGAAGCCAAACCCGGATTGTTCTTCATCGACGCCGTAAGCCACCAGTTTCGACTCGGCGCCTTGCGAGGTGGCATCGGCCAGCAACAGCGCAGCAGGTCGGGCGACTTTCGACAGGCGCAGCTCATCAATAGCGCCAGCGAATGGCTGGAACGCGCCTTCCTGCAGATCAGCCCCGATGGCCATGACCGAGTTGAACGCCGGCATCGCCTGGGCCAACGCAGCGTTTTCGCGACCGTTGATGTACAGGGTGACTTTCGAACCCTCGGCGGTCAGCGCAACGTGTTGCCACTGCGCCGGAGCCAGAGCTTGCGTGGCGGCAGCGCGCTGACCGTCGATCTCCACGAACGGCAGGCCTTGGCTGACGCCGATGAGCAGACTTTGCGTGCCCTCGCGACGCGCCAGGATCACTTGTTCGCCGCTGGCCTGATCCAGACGCAGCCAGGCGCTGAAAGTGAACGCGCTGCCAGCGTTGTGTTGCAGCGACGGACTGGCCGGCAGCAACAACGGCTGACCGCTGAACTGCAAGGCGCGCCCGACGACGCCATCGATCGCTGTGCCGGTCGCGCTTTGCGCGGTGTTGCCGTACGCCGTGGTGTCTTTCGCCGGGGTGCCGGTGGCGCCGTCGAAGTGATACAGCGCGGTATAACTCGGATCGAAGGTCAACTGGCCGTTGCCGGTGGCCGGGGCTTTCTGGTTGCCGTAGTACATCCAGATGTCCTGACGCTGACCGCCCTCTACATTCGGCACATCAACCCAGATCAGCGCCATGCCCATCAGCGCGTCGAAACTTTCGATCTGGTGGTTGAGCACGGTTTTGTCATCGGCGGCGACGAAGCGCAGATCGGAGCCGTCCTCTTTCACGCCGTCGAAGGTGAAGTTGCCGGTGTGCAGGCGCACCAGCAGCGTGGTGCGGCCGAGGGGCTGATTGATCGCCGCACCTTGTGGCGTGGTGTCGACGGCAATCTGTTTGCGGTAATGCCAGTCGTCCTGCCACCAGGCCTGAGCCGTGGCCGGGAGCACGAAGCCCAGGCAGATCAACAACGAAAGGAAGAGGCGTTGCATGGACGTGCTCCGTTAGAAAGTGGCTTGAAGGTTGAAGTGCAGGCGCGATTCCTGCTTTGAGGTGTTCGGCCCTTCGAGTAGCGGGTAGCCCCAGTCGAGGCTGCCGGACAGCCATTTACTGAGGCTGGCGCGGGTGCCGAGGCCGACGCTGGCCAGGGCGTAATTGGCGTCCTGATCCGGCAGCTCATCGCGCAGGTACAGCTGCGCGCCTTCGGCGAAGGCATAGAAGCGCCAGTCCTGCATCCACGTACCGGCGAATTTCGCCAGCGACGGTGTGCGCAATTCCTGGCTGAGCAGGTAGCCGTCGTCTGCCGTGCGTTCGGCGGCGAGGTAGCCGCGCACCGAGGTGGCGCCACCGGCGGAGAATTGTTCGTTGGAAACCAGCGGCCCCGAGGCCAGTTGGAATGCGGCTTTGCTTGCGCTCTGCCAGTCGTTGTCGAAGGTCCAGGTGTAGTTGGTGTCGCCCTTGAGCACGGCGAAACTCGGTTTGGCGCGATAGCGTTTGTAGTCGAAGTCTTCGTCGTCGCTGCCGTAGCCGAACACGCTGCGCGTGGCGGCCACCAGACTCAGGCCGAGGCCGAGCTGGCTCTTTTCGCTGTAGCGAAAGCCGTTGTAGGCGAAGGTGAACGGCGCGTATTTGAGCGGCACCTTGTCGCTTTCGCCGGACAGGCTCAGGCGCTCGTCGAAGTCCTTGAAGTCGATACCGGCGGACAGCGAGTTCGACCAATTGCCGCTCGAGGGCAATGTGTAAATCGCCGCGACGCCGTAGCTGTGACCCTTGCCGAGCACGTTGCTGCCGCCGATGGTGGCCACGTTGCTGTCGGACTGGTAACCGGAGAACTGCACGCTCCAGCGCTCGCTCAGCGGCGCGGTGTAGGAGCCCGACCAGACCTTGGCGTTGTCGGTTTCCTGGGGCGCGGTGAAGAACGTCAGGTTGACGCTGTGGCCGAGCTGCCAAAGGTTGTTGTAACCGAGGCTGGTGACGCTGCGCAGCTTTTCGGTGTCGGCACTGTAATCGTTATTGAGACCGACGCTGGCCGTCCACGGGTTCTGGTCTTCGACCTGCAAGTCGACATCCATGGTGCCCGGGCGTTGACCTTCGCGCACCAGCGGCATGACCTGGCGACCGGGGGTCTTGTTGAGCTGCGCGAGTTCGCCCTGGACTTTGGCAAAGTCCGGCACCTCGCCTTCTTTCAGCGCCGGTACGTTGTCGCGGATGTCCAGCGGCGAATAGTGTTTGGCGCCGACCACGCGCACCCGGCCGACTTTGGTTTCACTGACTTGCAGATAAACGATGCCATCGGCCACGGCCTGCTCGGGCAGCTCGACGAACACCGATTGATAGCCGCGTTCCTGATAGGCCTTCTGCAACGCATCGCGGGCGCCTTCGATGTCGCTCAAGGCTTTCTGCGGGCCGAGAAACGGGTACACCGCTTCTTCGATCGCCCGGGCATCGAGCACGGTATTGCCGCGCACGAAGTATTCGTTGACGTCGACCAGTCGCTGCGCGGCGGGCGCTTCTGTGCCCTCCTCGGCCAGCGCCGGCTGCGCGCCCGCCGTCACCAGCAGCCAGCCCCACAGCGCCAGCCGTGACGTGAAAATCCGTTCCACATTACCCCCTGAAATTCGCGATGACCTGTGGGCGTTAGCGCCCGGTGTGCTGCGTCAATTGCTGATCGTTGTGGCGCAGGCGTGCTTGCCCAGCCAGGTGTGCAACAGCGCGAAGTTCAGCGAGAACTCGGGCATTTGCAGCAACGCGCCGCAGAACACTTCGCCGATGATTTTCTGAATCAGCAGCACCGCGCGCGGCTCGTTGAGCAGCGTGGCGATGTCACGGCTGAGGGCGATGAAACTCCAGACTTTCTGGTTCAGGCCGAGGCCGACGAACCAGCGGAACAGCAGGTTGTAGTTGAGCTGTTCATAGAGCTGCTGTTCGCTGGGCACCGAATAGAGCAATTGCAGGAGCAGGATGTGCATGACCGTTTGCGCGGGAATGAGCATGCCGGGCACGGCATTGAGGTCGTGCAGCAGGTCATGATGGGCGTCGAGCAGATCGTCGATCTGCGGGCGCAGCAACACCAGCGAATGGCCCGGCGGAATGTAGCTGGACACTTCTTTCAAAGCGCCCTGCCAGTCCTCCTGCGAGACGATCCAGACCCACGGCGCGCCGTAGCGATACACCGAAACCGGCTTCTTGCGCGCCGCTTCGACGATCTTCGACAGGCGTTGATCGAGCTCCTGCATGCCCACTTTCGAATAGCGTTCCATAGTCCCCATTGCCTCACTCCCGGCGTCCCGCCTCGGCTTGCAAAGTCCGCCCCGAAAGGCCCCTCAAGCGCGTTACACAGGCATGACCGGACTGGCGATGTGCTACCGAACTTTTGTCATAAAAGCTTCATTACCGAAGACAGACTGACTGATTTGCACGATCGACCGTGGGAGCGAGCCTGCTCGCGAAAGCGCTGTGTCAGGCAATGAGGATGTTGGATGTGCCGCCGCCTTCGCGAGCAGGCTCGCTCCCACAGGGTGGACTGCGGTTGCACCGTTGCGTGACATTCGCGTGACATTCACGGGGTTAAATCCCGGCCCGTTCAGGCGTATAACCTTCACAAGACTTTTCAATCGGCACGCCGACTTCAACACAGGGTAGTGACATGACCACAGCAAACATCCTTGGCAACCTGTTCCCTTCGGTCAGCGACATCCCGGAAAAATATCGCCTCGACGCTCAGGTCGAGCAGCGTGAATATCTGGTCGATGGCCAGTTGCGCCGCTGGGACGGCCCGCTCGCGCAGGTGCGCAGCCCGGTTTATCTGAAAAGCGAAAACGGTGAAGAACAGGTGATCCTCGGCAGCACGCCGCTGCTGGATGCCGACACCGCGCTCACCGCCCTCGACGCTGCCGTTCGCGCTTATGACCGAGGTCAGGGCCTGTGGCCGACCATGCGCGTGGCCGAGCGCATCCAGCATGTCGAAGCGTTTCTCGGCCGCATGCGCGAGCAGCGCGAGGCCGTGGTCAAGCTGCTGATGTGGGAGATCGGCAAGAACCTCAAGGACTCGGAAAAAGAGTTCGATCGCACCTGCGATTACATCGTCGACACCATCAATGCCCTTAAAGAACTCGACCGCCGCTCCAGCCGTTTCGAGCTGGAACAGGACACCCTCGGTCAGATTCGCCGCGTTCCACTCGGCGTCGCCTTGTGCATGGGGCCTTACAACTATCCGCTGAACGAAACCTTCACCACGCTGATTCCGGCACTGATCATGGGCAACACCGTGGTGTTCAAACCGGCCAAGCTCGGCGTGCTGCTGATTCGCCCGTTGCTCGAAGCCTTCCGCGACAGCTTCCCGAGCGGCGTGATCAACGTCATCTACGGCAGCGGCCGCGAGACCGTCAGCGCTCTGATGGCCAGCGGCAAGATCGACATTTTCGCCTTCATCGGCACCAACAAGGCTGCCAGCGACCTGAAGAAGCTGCACCCGAAACCACACCGCTTGCGCGCGGCTCTGGGTCTGGACGCCAAGAACCCGGGCATCGTTTTGCCCGAAGTCGATCTCGACAACGCCGTCAGCGAAGCGGTCACCGGCTCGCTGTCGTTCAATGGTCAGCGCTGCACCGCACTGAAAATTCTTTTTGTGCATGAAGACGTGGTCGACAGCTTCATCGAGAAATTCAATGCCAGACTGGCCACGCTCAAACCGGGCATGCCGTGGGACAGCGGCGTGGCGCTAACGCCGCTGCCGGAGTCGGGCAAGGTCGATTATCTGCACGGTCTGGTTGCTGACGCGCAAAGCAAAGGCGCACAGGTGGTCAACCCGAATGGCGGCGAATCCCACGCCTCGTTCTTCTACCCGGCCGTGCTGTATCCGGTGAGCCCGCAGATGCGCGTCTATCAGGAAGAACAGTTCGGTCCGGTTGTGCCCATCGTGCCCTACCGCCACCTCGATACCGTGATCGACTACGTGCTGGAATCCGACTTCGGCCAGCAGTTGAGCATCTTCGGCACCAACCCGGTGGCGGTCGGCCGGCTGGTCGACACTTTCGCCAACCAGGTCGGGCGGATCAACCTCAACGCCCAGTGCCAGCGCGGCCCGGACACTTACCCGTTCAACGGTCGCAAGAACTCCGCCGAAGGCACGCTCTCGGTTCACGATGCATTGCGAGTGTTTTCGATTCGTACGCTGGTGGCGACCAAGTTCCAGGAGAGCAACAAAGATCTGATCAGCGAGATCATTCGCGGGCGGGATTCGAGTTTCCTGACCACCGATTACATCTTTTGACGGGTGATCGGCAGGATTGAATGATCCTGCCGATCCGTCAGCCCCCCGGCGATTCAGTGACTACACTGAGCCCAGCATTGCTGGATGCCCGGGAGGCTGACCATGCTCGACTACTTCGCGTTGGGTTTGCTGGTTTTTGTCGGTCTCGTGCTGTTTTACGGGATCATCGTGCTGCATGACATTCCGTACGAGATCGCCGTTCACCGCAACCATCCGCATCAGGACGCGATCCATGCCACTGGCTGGGTCAGCCTGTTTACCCTGCATGCGCTCTGGCCGTTTCTGTGGATCTGGGCAATGGCCTATCGCGAGGATCGCGGTTGGGGTTTCGGCGATGGCAAACCCGTTCAGAACCATGTCATCCGGCTCGAGCAGCAGGTCATTGAGCTGCAAGCCCGGATCGAGCGACTCGAAGCGCAGTCGCCGGTTGCGCCTCACTCTGACAGCGGGGGGATCTGAGCATGGATCTGTTGCTCATCCTCACGTACGCCGCACTCTGCGTCGCCATCTTCAAGATCTTCCGCATTCCGCTGAACAAATGGACGGTGCCCACCGCTGTCCTGGGTGGCGTGCTGATCATCGGCGCGCTGATTTTCACCATGAACTACAACCATCCCTATTCCGAGGTGGCGCGCTCCTACTTTGTCTCGGTGCCGGTCATTCCGATCATCAGTGGCCAGGTGATCGACGTGCCGGTAAAGGGCAACGAACCCCTGGAAAAAGGCGACGTGCTGTTCCGCATCGATCCCACGCCTTTCCAGAACCGCCTGAAATCGCTCAAGGCGCAACTGGTCGCAGCCAAAGGCGACCGCTACCGCATCACCGAGCTGATTCGCCGCAACTTCGGCACCCAGCGCGAACTGGACGCGGCCATTGCCCGCACCGACGATCTGCAGGCGCAACTCGACAATGCGCAGTTCGAGTTGGACAACACCGTGGTTCGAGCACCGAGCAAAGGCTTCGTCACCCACGTTTCGCTGCGCCCGGGGATGATGGCGAGCAAGCTGCCGCTGCGCCCGTCGATGGTGTTTATTCCGCAGGAAGGTCAGTACTTCGCCGCTTGGATGCGTCAGAACAGCCTGCTGCGTCTGACCGTGGGCGACGAGGCCGAAGTCGCCTTCGATGGCATTCCCGGCAAAGTCTTCGCGGGGCGAGTGAAAAGCGTTATCGGGGTGATCGCCGAGGGCCAGGTGCAACCTTCCGGCACGCTGATCAGCTACACCGGCTCGCCACCGGCCGGACGGGTGCCGGTGATCATTGAAATCACTGACCCGGCGTTCGCCGAATACAGCGCGCTCATGCCGGGCGGCGCCTACGGGCAAGCGGCGCTGTACAGCCAGCACTTTCATCACATCGGCGCGATGCGCAAAATCCTGCTGCGCATGTCGGCCTGGATGAATTACATTTTCCCCTTCCATTGATTTGATTGACGTACGAGGTTCGCACTGACTACTTACAGCACCCACCGCCTGCCACCGCTGTTGCGCCGTATCCTGCGTCCGCTGCTGGACCCGTATCGGCGCTACCGTCACGCCCGCCTGATCCATTCCGTGCGGGTGGCGCTGGGGTTGCTGGCGACGATTCTGCTGAC
>NZ_RAZO01000465.1:2792-16213 GCF_004307535.1 Pseudomonas sp. Sample_9 | reverse complement strand
AACACGATCGTGGTCTTCAGATCGTCGACCGAACGGCCCTTGCCGACGATGTAGTGCGCGATCAGGGCAAAGGTCGGGAACAGCGGCACCAGGCCGGCGATGTAATAGTTTCTGGTCTTCGACAGTGCCGCGAGAATCAGCACCACTGCGGCGCCGATCGCGGCTTTGAGAATCAGATCCATCAGTGGCTCAGCCCGTACTTTTTGACTTTGTCGAACAGCGTGGTCTTGGCCATGCCCAGTTCCTGGCTGGCCTGGGTCAGGTTGCCGCCGCTGCGTTGCAAGGCGTCGACCAGCAGATTGCGCTCGAAGGCTTCCACCGCTTCGGCAAACGCCAGACCCTGGCCGGCGCTGGCGCCGGACTTCTTGAAGGCCGGCAGGCCGAGGGCGAAGCGTTCGGCGACGTTGCGCAGTTCGCGCACGTTGCCCGGCCAGTCGTGGCTCATCAGGTTCGACAGGGTCTGGTTGTCCAGCTCCGGCAGCGCGCGATCGAAGCGCAGCGCCGATTGCTGGGTGAAGTGTTCGAACAGTTGCAGGATGTCTTCGCGGCGTTCGCGCAGCGGTGGCAGTTCCAGGGTCACGACGTTGAGGCGGTAGTACAAGTCGCTGCGAAACTCGCCGGCCTTGCTCGACTCATCAAGGTCGGATTTGGTCGCCGCAATCACCCGGCAATCCACTGCCACGCTCTGGTTCGAGCCGAGACGTTCGAGGGTGCGTTCCTGCAATACGCGCAGCAACTTGATCTGCAACGGCAGCGGCATGCTTTCCACTTCGTCGAGAAACAGCGTGCCGCCGTCGGCGTGCTCGATCTTGCCGATGCGGCGTTTGCCGGCGCCGGTGAAGGCATTGGCTTCGTGGCCGAAGATCTCGCTTTCAAAGAGGTTTTCCGGCAGGCCGCCGCAGTTCAGCGCGACGAACTGTTTGCTGTGGCGCCGACTGAAATCGTGCAGGCAACGGGCGACCAGTTCCTTGCCGGTGCCGGTCTCGCCTTCGATCAAGACGTTGGCCGAAGTGTCGGCGACGTTGGCAATCAGTTCGCGCAGGTTCTGCATCGCTGGTGAGCGGCCAATAATCCGCCCCTCCAGCGAATCGCGTTCGGCCAGTTGCCGACGTAGCGACGACACTTCACGGGCGAGGCTGCGTTGCTCCAGCGCCCGTCGCGCGACGTCTACCAGACGCTCCGGCGAAAACGGTTTTTCCATGAAGTCGTAAGCGCCTTTCTGCATCGCGCCGACGGCCATGGAAATGTCGCCATGGCCGGTGATCAGCACCACCGGCAGGCTGCGATCACGCTGCTTGAGGCGGGTGAGCAATTCCAGGCCATCGATGCCCGGCAGGCGGATGTCGCTGATGACGATGCCGGCAAAGTTGTCGCCGACCTGCGCCAGCGCCTCTTCGGCACTGCCGACGCCGATGCAGGGGATGTCCTCGAGGGTCAACGCCTGTTGGCAGCCGAGCAGCACATGGGGGTCGTCTTCGACAATCAGCACACTGAGTTCGGGGTTCATATTGGCTCGGCAGAAAGAGGGCTTACCAACGGTAAACTGAGGACGAAAGTGGTGCCACCGCCGGCCGGGTGTTCAACACCCAGGTGCCCGCCGGTGGCGGCGGCGAGGCTGGCGGACAGGGTCAGGCCCAGGCCCAGGCCTTGCTCGCCGGGTTTGGTGGTGAAGAACGGTTCGAACAGATGCTTGCGCGCTTCGGCGTCGATGCCGTGGCCATTGTCGCGCACCCGCAAGCGATACTTGCCGTTGAATTCTTCACCCTCCAGCCACAGTTGCGGCTGCGGTTGCGCGTGCATGGCGTCGAGGGCGTTGCCGATCAGGTTGACGAGAATCTGTTCGAGACGGGTCTGATCGATCAGCAACTGCACATCGGCAAACTGCCGGTGAATCTGCAGCGCGGTGTTTTCCACACGCGCGCCGAGCACTTGCAACGCGGCGTCGACGGCTTTGCCGAGACTGGCCTGACCCTTGTTGTCGCCGCGCCGGGCAAACGAACGCAGGCTGGCGGTGATTCGGCCCATGCGGTCGATCAGATCGTTGATGGTCTTGAGGTTGGTGCTGGCGACGTCGAGCTGGCCGCGCTCGAGAAAGCGCACGGTGTTGCCCGACAGCGTGCGCATCGCCGCCAGCGGCTGGTTCAATTCATGGGCAATGCTGGTCGACATCTGGCCGATGGCCGCAAGTTTGCCGGCCTGCACCAGTTCATCCTGAGCGCGGCGCAAAGTCTCCTCGGCCTGGCGGCGCTCGCGGATCTGACTCTTCAGGCGTTCGTTGCTGGCGCGCAGATCGGCGGTGCGTTCGGTAATCCGACGTTCGAGTTGGCTATTGGCTTCCTGCAACGCTTCGCGGGCGGCGAGGCGGGTGGCGAGGACTTTGCGGCGCTCGTTCCAGGCAATCAGCAGGAAGGCGAACAGGGCAAACGCAACGGCCACCAGAATGCCTTGGTTGATCGCTTCGCGGCGCAGGTCCTGCAACGGCGTGAGCAGGGTGAAATTCCACGGCGTGTCGCTCAGCAGTCGGGTTTGCGCCAGATAGCTGATGTCGTCTTCGTCGGGCTGCAATTCGCTGTTGGCCGGGAAGGTCAGTTTCTCCACGCCTTCGGCCAGTGTCTCGCGGGCCAGCGGTTGCAGTTCGTTGAGTGGAAACCAGTAGTACTGCAGGCTGCGAGCGAGTTTTTCCTTGACCTCGTCGCTGAGCGGGATCACCGATTTCAGCCGTCGCGCCGGATCGCTGGAGAGAATGATTATGCCGTTCTCGTCGCTGACGAAGGCTTCCAGACGCGCCCGTTGCCAGCGTTCTTCCATGGCTTCCAGACGCACCTTGACCACCGCGACACCGATGATCTTGCCGTGCTCTTCGAGGCCATGGGCGAGGTAATAACCGGGTTCGCCATTGGTGCTGCCGATGCCATAGAAACGCCCGGGCTGGCCGCGCACGGCGTCCTTGAAATAGGCGCGGAAGGACAGGTCTTCACCCAGATAACTGTCGACATCGCGCCAGTTGCTGGTGGCCATGACCCGGCCGGTGGTGTCCATCACGTAGATGGCCCGGCTGCGGCTACGGCGGTTCAGGCCTTCGAGGTAATCGTTGACCGTCTGCCGGTGCTCCGGGGTCGGGTCGGCCAGCAACTGCGGCACACTCGTTTCGAGTTCCAGCAGGCTGGGCAGGTAGGTGTATTTGCTGATCTCGCTTTCGACCGCGCGGGCGTGCAGTTCCAGCTGACGCTGGCCGTTCTCGCCGAGGCTGCGGATGCCGAAGTGCTCACTGGTCCAGAAGCCGATGAAACCCAGTCCGACCATCAGGGCGATGATCAGTGGCGGCAGGAACAGATGACGGATCAGACGGGGCTTCACGGCAAGTGATGGCTCTGCAGCGCGATAAAGAGTGGGGTCGCATTTCATCACAGATGCCTTGGGTCAACCACAACACTTGTTGTGCATCACCATTGGTTTGAGGTGAACCCTGTGGCGAGGGGATTTATCCCCGTTGGGCTGCGAAGCGGCCCCGGCATTTCATGGTCAAACCGGATTTAACGGTTCGACGACTGCTTCGCAGCCGAACGGGGATAAATCCCCTCGCCACAGAAGCTCGCCACACCACAGGGTTCTGCGTGGTTTTTTAGTGCTGCAGGATTTTCTCGAGGAAGTGCTGCGCGCGTTCGGAGCGGGCGCTGATGTCGCCGAAGAATTCCTCTTTCGGGCAGTCTTCGATGATCTTGCCCTGGTCCATGAAGATCACCCGGTCGGCCACTTTACGGGCGAAGCCCATTTCGTGGGTCACGCACATCATGGTCATGCCTTCGTGGGCCAGCTGCACCATGACGTCGAGCACTTCGTTGACCATTTCCGGGTCGAGCGCCGAGGTCGGTTCGTCGAACAGCATGACGATCGGGTCCATCGCCAGCGCACGGGCAATCGCCACACGCTGTTGCTGACCGCCGGACAGTTGCCCCGGATGCTTGTGGGCGTGCGCCGACAACCCTACGCGCTCGAGCAGTTGCAGACCCTTTTTGGTCGCCTCTTCCTTGCTGCGGCCGAGCACCTTGATCTGCGCGATGGTCAGGTTTTCGGTGATGGTCAGGTGCGGGAACAGCTCGAAATGCTGGAACACCATGCCCACGCGCGAACGCAGTTTCGGCAGGTTGGTTTTCGGGTCGGCGATCGACGTGCCGTCAACCACCACGTCACCTTTCTGGAACGGCTCCAGGGCGTTGACGCACTTGATCAGCGTCGACTTGCCGGAACCCGACGGGCCGCAGACCACGATCACTTCGCCTTTCTTGACCTCGGTGCTGCAATCAGTCAGCACCTGGAAGTCCCCATACCACTTGTTGATGTTTTTGATAGAGATCATACGGCGAACCTTTTTTGCAGACGCTTGACCAACCGCGAGGCGGCGAAGCTGATGATGAAGTACACGAGACCGGCGAAAATCAGGAACTCATTGGAGCGGCCGATGATGTCGCCGCTGGCGCGCGAGGCGTTGAGGAAGTCCACCAGGCCCACGGTGTAGACCAGCGAGGTGTCCTGGAACAGGATGATGCTCTGCTGCAGCAGCAGCGGGGTCATCTTGCGGAACGCCTGCGGCAGGATGATCAGGCGCATCATCTGCCCGTAATTCATGCCCAGCGCTTGCGCGGCACCCATCTGGCCCTTGGAAATCGACTGCACACCGGCACGGACGATTTCGCAGAAGTACGCCGCTTCGAACATCATGAATGCCACGACGCACGAGGTGAACGCACCGATCGGCGTGTCTTCGCCGGTGATCCAGCGCAGCACGAACGGCACCGCCAGGTAGAACCAGGTGATCACCAGCAGCAGCGGAATCGAGCGGAAATAGTTGACGTAGGCGCCAGCAATGCTCGACAGCAGCTTGTTGTGCGACAGACGGCACAGCGCGAGGATCGTGCCGAGAATCATCCCGCCGATCACGCCCATGGCCATCAGCTTGAGGGTCATCACCATGCCGTTCCACAAACCGGGAATGGCCGGGACGATGCCACTGAAATCGAATTCCATTATTTACCCCCCACGGAGATCAGGCCGGGCACTGCGACTTTCTTCTCGACCAGGCGCATCAGCAGCATCAGGCTCATGTTGAGGGTGAAATAGATCAGGGTTGCCAGGGTGAAGGCTTCGAACAGGTTGGCCGAGAACTCGGCGGTCTGTTTGGTCTGCGCCAGCAACTCCATCAAACCGATCAGGGACGCCACGGAGGAGTTCTTGAACACGTTCAAAAATTCCGAGGTGAGCGGCGGAATGATGATCCGGTAGGCCTGGGGCAGCAGCACGTTCCAGTAGATCTGCGGCAGTTTGAAACCCATCGCGCGGGCGGCGGATTCCTGGCCACGAGGCAGCGCCTGGATACCGGTGCGCACTTGCTCGCAGACACGGGCGGCGGTGAACAGACCGAGGCAGACGACAACGCTCAGGTAGGCCGAGGTGGTCGGGTTGAGGTCCTGCTTGTACCACTCCTGCAGATCCGGCGGCAGCAGATCGGGCACCAGGAAGTACCAGATGAACAGCTGCACCAGCAGCGGCACGTTACGGAACAGCTCGACGTAGCAGGTCGCAATGCCCGATACGATGCGGTTCGGCACGGTGCGCATGATGCCCAGCAGCGAGCCGAGCAGCAGGGCGATGATCCACGCCACGACGGCGATGGCGATGGTCCAGCCCAGACCGGAGATGAACCAGTCGAGATAGGTCTCGCTGCCCACGCCGGTGGACTTGAAGAACACGCCCCAGTCCCAGTTGTAATTCATTAGGGTCTCCCCTCGATTCGATCGATGTACAAGTGCCCGCCTGGGGAACTCCGTTCCCTCCCCAGTCTTTTTTCAAAGACCGGGCACACGCGATCGGCTCGACAGCCACCGGTTCGAGTGTTTCCAGAAAAATGCCAGCAGGGAGTGACCATCCCCTGAAAAGGCAGGCGCCTCCTCAGGGGATAAGGTTAGTCAGAAAATCAGGACTTCTTGTCGTCAGCCGCTTTGTCGGTCGGATTGGCGATCAGGGTCTTGAGCTCGTCGCTCATCGGGAAGTTCAGGTTCAGGCCTTTTGGCGGAATCGGCTGCATGAACCACTTCTCGTAGATCTTGTTGATTTCGCCCGAAGCGTAGGTGGCCTTGATCGCGTCATCCACAGCCTTTTTGAACGGCTCGTCACCTTTGCGCATCATGCAGCCGTAGATTTCGTACGACTGTGGTGTGCCGGTCACTTCCCAATCGGCGGCTTTCTTGGCTTTGGCGGCTTCGCCAGCCAGCAGCGCGTCATCCATCATGAACGCAACGGCACGGCCCGATTCCAGCATCTGGAAGGACTCGCCGTGGTCTTTGGCGGAGATGACGTTCATGCCCATCTGCTTGTCGGCGTTCATCGCCTTGAGGATGCGCTCGGAGGTGGTGCCGGCGGTGGTTACGACGTTCTTGCCTTTCAGATCGTCGAAATCCTTGTACTTGGAGTCTTTCTTGGACAGCAGACGGGTACCGATTTCGAAGATGCCGACGGAGAAGTCGACCTGCTGCTGACGCTCGACGTTGTTGGTGGTCGAACCGCACTCGACGTCCACGGTGCCGTTCTGCACCAGCGGGATACGGGTCTGCGAGGTGACGAGGTTGTATTTGACTTGCAGGTTCGGCAGGTCGAGGTCTTTCTTGATCGCTTCGACGATCTTCAGCTGGATATCGTGCGAGTAGCCAACCGGCTTGCCGGACGCATCAGCGATGTAGGAGAACGGAATGGAGGCGTCACGGTGGCCCAGGGTGATGACACCGGACTCTTTGATCTTCTTCAGGGTGCCGGTGAGCTCGGCGGCGAAAACTGGCGTGCTGATCAGAGCGGCAGCAATGGCTGCGCCCAGGATATGGGGAACGATGCGCATCAAATTTTCCTCGACATTGTTTTTTTTATGGAGCCAGTTTGTCGGCCCTTTTTGTGCTTCGAATGCCTGACGGCTCCTGAAGTGTCGGCACAGCAGGCATTCGTCGAGAGAGTGTAGAGCATGAGTCGTGCCAGAGCAGTCACAGTCGGTTAACCAGTTGTTTTATAACGTTATTAAAGTTTTATGGCGGTAATTTTTTGAGGGTGAGATCCGGTTAACCGAATCGACTGTGGAGTCGCGTTCGGAAAACCGAACGATCAAAAGCCCCTCACCCTAACCCTCTCCCGGAGGGAGAGGGGACTGACTGCGGTGGATGGTCGAGTTACGGCGACGTGAGATACCGAGTCGACCTCGGACTTTGGAACCCACGGAGATCGGCTCCCTTTCCCCCTCTATCCCTTGGGGGAGAGGGCTGGGGTGAGGGGGAAAAGATCTTACTGCCCCAATCAGGTTCAACAAAGTCCACATAACAAAAAGCCCCTGAATCTCTCGATGCAGGGGCTTTCGTTTGAACGGTGAGATCAAGCCGCCTCGATCTTCCGATTCTGCTCAACCTTGCCCAGATACGTCGCGAGCTTCTGCTGCTCCTCCGCTGTGGTGAACAAGCCTAGCTTGGTACGGCGCCACAGGATGTCGTGCGCCGTGGTCGCCCATTCTTCGCTGCACAAATAATCGACTTCGCGGGTGTAGAGCCCGCCGCCGATGTGCTCACCCATGTCGGCCAGGCTTTCCACGCCTTCGAGCATGCGCCAGGTGCGGCTGCCGTAGGTGACGGCCCAGCGTCGGGCGATTTCAGTCGGGACGAAATCGAACTTGTCACGAATTCGCGCGCTCAGCGCCTCTGGCGTGGTCATGTCTTCGCCGCCGGGCAGGGTGGCGGTGGCAGTCCAGCTCGGGCGCATCTGGGTGAAGAACGGCATCAACTGCGCCATCGCCGATTCGGCGAGTTTGCGGTAAGTGGTGAGCTTGCCACCGAACACCGACAGCAACGGCGCTTCTTCGGTACTGCCCGACAGCGCCAGGGTGTAATCGCGGGTCACTGCCGACGGGTTGTCGGATTCGTCGTTGCACAGCGGGCGAACGCCCGAGTAGCTGTGCACAATATCTTCGCGGCTCAGCTGCTTCTTGAAGTGGGCGTTGACCACTTTCAGCACGTAATCGGTTTCGCCTTCGGTGATCGCCACTTTCGCCGGGTCGCCGGTGTACTCACGGTCGGTAGTGCCGATCAGGGTGAAGTGGTTCAGATACGGAATGGTGAAAACGATGCGCTGGTCTTCGTTTTGCAGAATGTGCGCGTGCTCGCCTTCATACAGTTTCGGCACGATGATGTGGCTGCCCTGGATCAGACGGATGCCATACGGCGATTCCATCTTCAGGTCGTCACGGATGAACTTGGCCACCCATGGGCCGGCGGCGTTCACCAGTGCTTTGGCGGTGATCGAAAACACGCTGCCGTCGGCGCGCTCCAGATGCAGATGCCACAAACCTTTGGTGCGGCGGGCACTGACACAGCGAGTCTGAGTGTACACGTGGGCGCCTTTTTCGCGGGCGGCCATGGCGTTCAAGACCACGAGGCGGGCGTCATCGACCCAGCAGTCGGAGTATTCGAAGCCTTTCTTGATTTCGCTTTTCAGCGCGCTGTCGGCGCCGAACTTCAGGCTTTTAGAACCCGGCAGTTTTTCGCGCTTGCCAAGGTTGTCGTAAAGGAACAGGCCGGCACGAATCATCCACGCTGGACGCAGGTGCGGGCGGTGCGGCAGGACGAAACGCATCGGTTTGACGATGTGCGGCGCTTTCGCCAGCAGCACTTCGCGCTCAGCCAGCGCTTCGCGCACCAGACGGAATTCGTAATGCTCCAGATAGCGCAGGCCACCGTGGATCAGCTTGCTGCTGGCCGACGAGGTGTGGCTGGCCAAGTCATCTTTTTCGCAAAGGAACACCGAAAGACCGCGACCGGCGGCATCCGCTGCGATCCCCACGCCATTGATCCCGCCGCCAATTACGGCAACGTCATAGATCTCGGAGAGAGGGGGCGTACGCAAGGTAGAGGTGGACATCGGCTGGCCTCGGTTCTTTTGGTTTTATGTCTTGGAAATCGAACATTAATGTTCATTTGCGAAAATGGTAGCCCATAAACACGCGCGCAGCCAGTCGCGTTCGATTGAAAAAACTCATCGAAGGGCCGAGAAAGGAAAATATCCGAACATTAAAAGCAAAAGATCGCAGCCTTCGGCAGCTCCTACAGGAGGAATGCATTCCAGATGTAGGAGCTGCCGAAGGCTGCGATCTTTTAATCTTGCGGGTTAAACGACTTCCAGACGAATTTTGTGCTGACTCAACAACTGCGCCAGCGCCGGTACCGGCTGCTGATCGGTGACCAGGCAATCGATCAGGCTGATCGGCCCCAGTCGAATCATCGCGTTACGCCCGAACTTGCTCGAGTCCGCCGCCAGAATCACCTGCCGCGCATTGGCAATGATCGCTTGGGAAACGCGAACTTCCTGATAGTCGAAGTCGAGCAGGCTGCCGTCCTCATCGATCCCGCTGATCCCGACCAAGGCGAAATCGACCTTGAACTGATTGATGAAGTCCACACTCGCCTGGCCGACCACACCGCCGTCGCGGCGCACGTTGCCGCCGGTCAGCAGCACATCGAAATCATCCTTGGCGCTGAGCATCGAGGCGACGTGCAGGTTGTTGGTGATGATCTTCAGGTGACTGTGATTGAGCAGGGCGCGGGCGATCGATTCGGTGGTGGTACCGATATTGATGAACAGCGAGGCGTGATCGGGAATCTGTGCGGCAATGGCTTCGCCGATGCGTTGCTTTTCGTCGCGCATCTGATCGGCGCGCATCGCATACGCGGTGTTTTCGACACTGGAATCGTACGCGGCGCCACCGTGGTAGCGACGCAGCAGATTGGCTTCCGCGAGCTGATTGATGTCGCGGCGGATGGTTTGCGGGGTGACAACGAACAGCGTGGCCATCTCCTCGATACTCACATAGCCGCGTTCGCGGACCAGCTCGAGGATTTGCTGCTGACGGGGAGGCAGATTCATGGGGCTTCCTTTGGGCTGCCAAGCAAAATTTGCCCATGATGCCGCAGGAATCTGCTCCCTACCAGTTAGATACCCTTCTGGAACTGCACGTTGGCTTATTCGGCGTCCTCACGCGCCCAGTCACGGGTGCGGCTGACGGCTTTTTTCCAGCCTTTGTAGAGTTTCTCTTTCTCGGTTTCGTCCAGGCTCGGTTCGAACTCGCGCTCGATCACTGCTTTGCCGCGCAGTTCTTCCAGGCTGCCCCAGAAACCGCAGGCCAGACCGGCCAGATAGGCAGCGCCGAGTGCGGTAGTTTCGCGCATTTGCGGGCGCTCCACCTGAGTGCCGAGGATGTCGGCCTGGAACTGCATGAGGAAGTTGTTCGCCACCGCGCCGCCGTCCACACGCAGGGCCTTGAGGCGTTCGCCGGAGTCCTGTTGCATGGCGTCGAGTACGTCGCGGGTCTGGTAGGCGATCGATTCCAGCGCGGCGCGGATGATGTGATCGACGCGTACGCCGCGCGTCAGGCCGAACAGCGCGCCACGGGCATACGGGTCCCAGTACGGTGCGCCGAGACCGGTAAACGCCGGCACCAGATACACACCGTTGCTGTCCTTGACCTTGTTGGCAAAGTATTCGGTGTCGTGGGCGTCGTTGACGATTTTCAGTTCATCGCGCAGCCATTGCACGGTCGAACCGCCGTTGAACACGGCGCCTTCCAGAGCATAAGCCACTTCGCCGCGCGGGCCGCAAGCGATGGTGGTGAGCATGCCGTGCTGGGATTTCACCGCTTTGTCGCCGGTGTTCATCAGCAGGAAGCAACCGGTGCCGTAGGTGTTTTTCGCTTGGCCCGGCTCTACGCACATCTGGCCGAACAGCGCCGCTTGCTGGTCGCCGGCGATACCGCCGATGGCGATGCCGCTCTTGGTGCGACCGTAGATTTCCGAGGAGGCTTTGACTTCCGGGAGCATCTCGCGGGGGATGTCGAGGATCTCCAGCATCTTCGAATCCCACTCCAGCGAGTGAATGTTGAAGAGCATGGTGCGCGAGGCGTTGGTGTAGTCGGTGACGTGCACCTTGCCGCCGGTGAATTTCCAGATCAGCCAGCTATCGACGGTGCCGAACAGCAGCTCGCCGTTGCGCGCACGCTCGCGGCTGCCTTCGACGTTGTCGAGGATCCACTTCAGTTTGGTGCCGGAGAAGTACGGGTCGGTGACCAGACCGGTGGTGTCACGGATGTAGTCTTCGTGACCATCGCGCTTGAGCTGCTGGCAGATCTCGGTGCTGCGGCGGCACTGCCAGACGATCGCGTTATACACCGGGCGGCCAGTGGTCTTGTCCCAGACCACGGTGGTTTCCCGCTGGTTGGTGATACCGATCGCGGCGACCTGGTCATGATGCAGGCCGGCCTGGGCCAGCGCTTCAACCATCACCGCGCTCTGGGTGGCGAAAATTTCCATCGGGTCATGCTCGACCCAACCGGCTTGCGGGTAATGCTGAACGAATTCGCGCTGCGCAGTGCATACCACGTTCGCGTCGCGGTCGAAGATGATCGCGCGGGAGCTGGTCGTACCCTGATCAAGGGCAATGATGTAGTTCTTGTTCTGAATGTCGGTCATGTCGATTGCCTTGGACGAAATAAGGGAGAGTGGGCCGTGGCGCAGGCTCGGTTTGGCAGGAGCCGGCGCCGACTGTTTCAAGAAGTTCTTGGTTTGCCGTCAATGGCCGGTTCTGCATCCTTTGTAGCAGGTGTGGCGCCGGTCAGGTGACGGGCAATCAGCCCGCGATACCCGGCAGCGCCGAGGCAGGCACCGACAATCGGTGCAAAAATCGGAATCAGGAAATACGGAATATCACGACCACCGGTGAAGGAAATTTCACCCCAACCGGTAAAGAAAGTCATCAGTTTCGGACCGAAGTCACGCGCAGGGTTCATCGCGAAACCGGTCAGCGGGCCCATCGCACTGCCGATCACGGCGATCAGCAGACCGATCAGCAGCGGCGCCATCGGGCCGCGTGGCAGGCCGTTGTTGTCATCGGTCAGGGCCATGATCACGCCCATGAGGATCGCGGTGATGATCATCTCGACCAGAAACGCCTGGGCCGTCGACAGCACCGGGTTCGGGTAGGTAGAGAACACCGAGGCTAATTCCAGGCTGGCAGCCGAGCCACGAACCATCTGGTGGGTTTGTTCGTAATCGAAGAACAGATTGCTGTACAGCGTGTACACCAGCAACGCGCCGCAGAAGGCACCAGCGATTTGCGAAAGGATATAGAACGGCAGTTTGCGCTTTTCGAAATCAGCGAAGATTGCCAGAGCGATGCTCACGGCCGGGTTCAGGTGCGCGCCGGAAACCCCGGCGGTGAGGTAGATCGCCATGCTCACGCCGACGCCCCAGATGATGCTGATTTCCCACAGGCCGAAGCTGGCGCCCGCGACTTTGAGCGCGGCGACACAACCGGTGCCGAAGAAGATCAGAAGGGCAGTGCCCAGGAATTCGGCCATGCATTGGCCGGAAAGCGATGGTTGCGGTAAAGCAGCTGTCATTGAAAACCTCGGTTCTTTTTCTTGTGTAGCGCCTTGCCAACGGAGCAGGGCGCGATCTTCACCGGGTCGGAATCCCCATTCGGTTCCCGGGTTACTGCTGGGTACTGCGCGGAGCATGATTCTTACATTATTCAGATTCGAAAAAATATAGACAAGAAACAAACCTGTCAAAGGTCGAAAGTGAACCGTCGGTCACAATAAAACTATTCGTCGTATGAATGATCAGCGCGGCGATCAGCTTGAATGCAGCGCGAAGCCACGGGATTCGCGGCTTGGAATAGAGCCTTTTGCCGAACGATGACCTAGAATCCGCCGCAGGTTTTTCAAAGATTGCCGAACCCGGAGCTGCCATGACCCCAGCGTTGGACTTGTTGAAAAAAGTTCGTGCCGAACATCGCGTGCACAGTTACGAACATGATCCGAAGGCCGCGTCCTACGGGCTGGAGGCGGCGGAGAAGCTCGGGCTCGCACCGGCGCAAGTGTTCAAAACCCTGCTGGCCGCCAGTGAAAAAGGCGAACTGCTGGTGGCCGTAGTGCCGGTCGTCGGAACGCTCGACCTCAAGGGACTGGCACACGCCGCCGGAGTGAAAAAAGCCGAAATGGCTGATCCCGCCGCCGCGCAACGCTCCACCGGCTACCTGTTGGGCGGCATCAGCCCGCTCGGGCAGAAGAAACGCCTGCGCACCTTCATCGACAATTCCGCTCAGGGGTTTGCGTCTATTTATGTGAGTGCCGGGCGGCGAGGACTGGAAGTGGAACTGGCGCCTGCGGTGCTGGCCCAGCACACCCAGGCGCAGTTCGCCGATATCGGCCGGGCGTAATAGTCGCGCCGGCTGTATGAAGAAAAAATTGCGTTTCTGTCACTGGCACTGATCCGGGCCGCCGTTGCATGCTCGGTCGACCAATTCAGGGAGAAAATCATGCAGCTTGCGTTTCATCAGGTCGACGC
>NZ_RAZO01000465.1:0-2692 GCF_004307535.1 Pseudomonas sp. Sample_9 | reverse complement strand
TTCCCGACCATCGTGCCATCGGAAATCGGCGTGACGCTGGACGTCGAGCGGGCGCTCGGTGTCGAGGCGGTTGATGTGCTCGGCTCCAACGAGCTGTTCGTGGTGCTGGACTCGGAACAGGCCGTGCTCGACTGCCAACCGGACATGGCAGCGCTGGCGAAACTGCCATGGCTGGGCGCGATCGTTACTGCGCGTGGCAACCAGCATGACTTCGTCTCGCGCTATTTCGCCCCGGCCATTGGTATCAATGAAGACCCGGTGACCGGTTCGACCCATTGCAGCCTGATCCCGTACTGGGCCAAGCGTCTGGGCAAATCGAACCTGACCGCGTGCCAGCGCTCGGCGCGGGGCGGGGAGTTGTTCTGTCGGTTGGAAGGTGAGCGGGTGAAGATTGGCGGCAATGCGACGCTGGTGGCCAGCGGCACCCTGTTTTTAGGCTGAGGCAATACCAACTGTGGGAGCGAGCCTGCTCGCGAAAGCGCTCTTTCAGTCAACATCTTCGGTGACTGAAACACCGCATTCGCGAGCAGGCTCGCTCCCACAATTTTTATCCAGTGCGGATTAAAGGCTGGTGCTGAATCGACGGACGCCGTTTTCCACCGCCGGAATCTGTGCCGCAGTGCTCCCCGAAGCCTGGAACAGCACCAAATGATCCGCCGCTACGCGAATCCCGACCTGCGCGCCAACCAGATGATCGGCATGGCTGGGGAAGATCGATTCCAGTTGTGCACCGGTCGGCAGTTGCAGGCGATACAAGGTCGCCGCGCCAAGGAACGTCTTGCCGACAATCTGCGCCTTCAGTGAGCTATCCGGCGCATAAACAATGTCATCCGGACGCAACAGCACGTCCACCGCGCCGCCAATCGGCCAGGTGTAAGCACGGTTGCCGCGCAGTTCACCCAGCTCGGTCTGCACCGATTCCGGGGTGACGAGCTGACCGCGAATGAAATAACCCTGACCGATGAAACTGGCGACATAAGGCGTCGCCGGTTCGTGGTAGAGGTTGTAAGGCGTGTCCCACTGCTCGAGCCGACCTTCCTTGAACACACCAACGTGGTCGCTGACGGCAAAGGCTTCTTCCTGATCGTGGGTCACCAGGATCGCACTGGTGCCACGGGCCTTGAGGATGTCGCGCACCTCATGGCTGAGCTTGCGGCGCAACTCGCCATCGAGGTTGGAAAACGGCTCGTCGAGCAGCAACAGCTGCGGTTCCGGCGCCAGGGCGCGGGCGAGGGCGACACGCTGTTGCTGACCGCCGGACAACTCGTGGGGGAAGCGTTTGCCGAGGTTTTTCAGGTTGACCAGTTCCAGCAGCTCTTCGACCACGCGCGCCTTGTTAGGGTGCTTGCGAATGCCGAAAGCGATGTTGTCGGCCACACTCAGGTGCGGGAACAGCGCGTAGTCCTGAAACACCATGCCGATCCGGCGTTTCTCCGGCGCCAGGGTGAAACCGGCACTGGAGAGGGTTTCGCCACCGAGGGTGATTTCGCCTTCGTGCACCGGTTCGAAACCGGCGATCGCGCGCAGGGTGGTGGTCTTGCCGCAGCCGGACGAGCCGAGCAGGCAGCCGATGTCGCCGGCGTTGAGGTGCAGATTGAGGTTCTGCACCACGCGTTGATCTTGATAGCCGCAAGCGAGGTTGCGCAGGTTCAGCAGTAATTCATGGCTCATGCGTGGTGATATGCCGGTTCGACGAGGAACTCGAGCAGGGCCTTCTGTGCGTGGAGACGGTTTTCTGCCTGATCCCAGGCGACGGAGCGCGGGTCATCGAGCAGGTCGAGACTGATTTCTTCGCCACGGTGCGCCGGCAGGCAGTGCATGAACAGCACGTCCTCGGCAGCGAGGTCGAGCAGGGCACGGTTGACCTGGAACGGCGCGAACAGCTTGAGGCGCTTGGCAGTTTCCTCTTCCTGACCCATCGAAGTCCAGACGTCGGTGCTGACCAGATGCGCGCCACGCACGGCGTCTTGCGGATCGCGGACGATGGTCACGCGATCACCAGCCTGGGCGACGAATTCCGGGTTCGGCTCGTAGCCTTCCGGGCAGGCAACGCGCAATTGGAAGTCGAACTGGATCGCCGCTTCTATATAGCTGTTGCACATGTTGTTGCCGTCACCGATCCAGGCCACGGTCTTGCCCTGGATCGAGCCACGGTGCTCAAGAAAGGTCTGCATGTCGGCGAGCAACTGGCACGGGTGCAGATCATCGGACAGGCCGTTGATCACCGGCACGCGCGAGTTGGCGGCGAATTCGGTGAGGGTGCTGTGGGCGAAGGTGCGGATCATCACCGCATCGAGCATGCTCGACATGACGATGGCGCAGTCGCTGATCGGCTCGCCACGGCCCAGTTGGGTGTCGCGCGGGGACAGGAAAATCGCCTGGCCGCCGAGCTGGATCATGCCGGCCTCGAAGGAGATTCGGGTACGGGTCGAGGATTTTTCGAAAATCATCCCCAGCACGCGGTTTTTCAGAGGCTCGAACAGTACGCCGCGGTTACGCAGGTCCTTGAGCTCAACGCCTCGACGGATCACGCTGACCAGCTCTTCGGGCGTGCAATCCATCAGGGAGAGAAAGTGCCTTGCGCTCATCATTGACTACCTTTTTGCTACAGACCGCAGATGCTCAAAGCCTTGTTTAACGGAACAACGGGCGAGACCTGCGGCGTAAGCCGCACGGGGCGACGAAATAGGGG
>NZ_RAZO01000270.1:10053-16551 GCF_004307535.1 Pseudomonas sp. Sample_9 | reverse complement strand
TCGTGGGCGGCGTTGTGCACCGCTTCGATGTGCGAGAAACCGGCGAACCAGACCAGGCTGGCACCGAGGATCGAGGCGAAGAGGGCGGCGGCGACGCGTTGGCCGAGTGTGGTGCTGCTGGAGATGTGGTCAGTGTGGCTGACGGTATTGCTGATGATCGACATAGCGCTTCCCTCTGAAATGTCAGCGGGTAAACAGAGCGCATGAAAATCCCTGCGAGCCGGGCACGCAGGGATTTCGAACAGCGCCCGCCCACCGCGGGTTTGTTTGTGGTCAGCCGCGCTTGCGCGCGCTGGGTGTTGCGGGCCGGTCTCCGGGCTTGCGAGGGGTTGGCACGAGGCCGACCTGCAAGCATCACCTTCCCATGCCGGGGCACAGTGGATCTGACGCTTCGCTCGCTTACCGTTGCGGGGGCAGCACCGGACTGACATGGCTTTGAGTAAAGCACATGATTCACCGGTTTCCCGTTTCACCCTGTGAAGGGCACCCGTAACAAGGTGGGCAGGAGAACATGGGTTTGGGTTTTTAGTCAATTTCCGGGCGTTTTTGGTGCTGCGAGGGGGGCGTTTTTTTGATGTTTTTGGGTGTATATCCGTTGCTGCGGTAACGGCTGCTTAGGGTTTCGCCCTTACGGCGAGTCACCTTTTCCAGACGCCGAAAAGGTAACCGAAAAGGCTTGCTCCTGCGTTCGGCCCTCGCAGGCTCGGATTCCTTCGCTACGGGACTGATCCGCTCAGCCTTCCGACGTCGCCGGTGGATCAAGATCAAGAGCACTCGAGCTAACGCTCATTGTTGAGTGGTGAAAAGCGTGTGGTCTGCTTTGGATCTGTGTTGGATTCGCCCCTCACCCCAGCCCTCTCCCGAGGGAGAGGGAGCCGATTTGCGGGCTTTTCAGAATCTGCATTCGACTCGATATCGCAAGTCGGCGTATTTCGCCTGAACACCTCGGTCAGTCCCCTCTCCCTCGGGGAGAGGGCTAGGGTGAGGGGCTCTAGATCTGGCTTTTGCTTTGGCTTTGATCTTTTGCCCCTTCAGCAGGCTGCGCCCGGATCGGTCCCGTAACGAAGGTACCCCGAGCCCCAGCGAGCGGGCCGTACGCCGGGGCAAAGCCTTTTGGTTCCTTTTTGCTGGGCCGGCACTCCGGCGTTTGAAAAAGGGACTCGCTGTAAGAGCGAAACCATAGGAAGCCGTTACCGCAGCAACGGATATACCCCCAGTTCCAGACTCACCGACCATTGACCCACGACGGACCCATGCGTAGCCTTGCGCTTTCGAGGTTCTTCGGCACTCGCCGAAGCTAAGAAGGGAACGCGGTCAAAGCCGCGGCTGCCCCCGCAACTGTGAACGGTGATGTTCGTTGCCACGCCACTGCCAGCTCAATCGATGAGCCAGCGGGAAGGCGCAATGAACGCCAGGCCCCGCGCCTGAACGCCGTCAGCCAGGAGACCTGCCTCGTCACAGATTCTCACTACAACCGGGCGGGGTGATCCGGTGGCGAATGCTTCCGGCGTGCACGCGCGCTGCCGGTTCTCGTCCCGTATGCCCGCCGCTTGCCAAAGGGCATACCGATGAAAACACTGGCCAAACTCCCCGTCACCATCGTCACCGGTTTCCTCGGTTCGGGCAAAACCACGCTGCTGCGGCACATGCTCGACAACGCTCAGGGTCGGCGTATCGCGGTGATCGTCAACGAGTTTGGCGAGCTCGGTATCGACGGTGAGATCCTCAAGCAATGCACCATCGGCTGCACCGAAGAAGAGGCCAGCGGCCGCGTATATGAGCTGGCCAACGGCTGCCTGTGCTGCACGGTGCAGGAAGAATTCTTCCCGGTAATGCGCGAACTGGTTGCCCGTCGCGGCGATCTCGACCACATCCTTATTGAAACCTCGGGCCTGGCCCTGCCAAAACCGCTGGTGCAAGCCTTCCAGTGGCCGGAAATCCGTAGCGCCTGCACCGTTGACGCGGTGATCACCGTGGTCGACAGCCCGGCCGTCGCTGCTGGCACCTTCGCAGCGTTCCCGGATCAGGTCGATGCCCAGCGCAAACTCGATCCGAACCTTGATCACGAGTCGCCGCTGCACGAGTTGTTCGCCGATCAACTGGCCAGTGCTGATCTGGTCATCCTCAACAAAGCCGACCAGACCAGCGCGGAAGATCTGGCTCGCGTGCGCGCTGAAGTCGCCGAAGAGCTGCCGCCGGCAGTCAAAATCATCGAAGCCAGCAACGGTCGTCTGCCGCTTGACGTGTTGATCGGCCTCGGTGCCGGCTCCGAAGAGCATATCGACAGCCGCCACAGTCACCACGATCATCACCACGACGGTGATGACGACGATCACGATCACGACGCCTTCGATTCGATCTCCATCGAACTTCCGCAAGCCGACGAAAGCCTGCTGCTCGACGCGCTGACGCAATTGGTGGTGCAGCACGGCATCCTGCGGGTCAAAGGTTTCGCGGCGATTCCGAACAAGCCGATGCGCCTGTTGATCCAGGGCGTGGGCACGCGTTTCGACAAGCATTTCGACCGCCAGTGGGGCGCCGAAGAAGCGCGCGTCACGCGTCTGGTGCTGATCGGTCAGGAACTCGATGCCGCGCAACTCGAAGCGCAATTGCGCGCTGCGCTCAGCGTTTAAGCCATGCACCTGCTCAGGACCCAGCCCGGCGGATTCGTCTCGGACGACAACATTGCCGACCTCGGACAAACCCCCGCCGAGCTGGTGATCCTGTGCAGTGGCGATTCCAGCCTGGCGCTGCTCGCCGAGGCTGCGCAGCAATTGCCCGATGACTACCCGAGCCTGCGCCTGGCCAATCCGATGCAGGTGCAGAATCATGCCTCGGTCGATCTGTATGTCGACGAAGTGCTGCGCCACGCCAAGGTCATTCTGATCTCCCTGCATGGCGGCATTGCCTATTGGCGCTACGGCGTCGAGCGGCTGGTCGAGTTGTCCGAACGCGGCGTGCAACTGATTCTGGTGCCCGGCGATGACCGCCCGGACCCCGAGCTCAGCGACTTGAGCACGGTCAGCGCCGAAGTACGCGATCGACTTTGGCAATTCCTGCGTCAGGGCGGCATGGGCAATGCGCTGGATTTCTTCCGTTGCCTGGGCAACCAATGGTTCGCCCGCGATTACCCGTGGAGCGAGCCGCAAACCCTGCCGCGCACGGCGATTTATCACCCACAGAAAAACAGCGCTGCCCTGAGTGACTGGCAAGCCGAATGGCTGCATGGTCAACCGGTGGCGGCGCTGTTGTTCTATCGCTCGCATTTGCAGGCGGCGAACACCGCGTTCATCGATGTGTTCTGCCAGCGTTCGCAGGCAGCCGGACTCAATCCGCTGCCGATCGCGGTGGCCAGTCTGAAAGAACCCGGTTGTCTGTCGGTGGTCGAGGACTGGCTGGATGAAGTCGAGGCGGGGGTGATTCTCAACACCACCGGTTTTGCCCAATCGAGTCCCAAGGCGCCGCATCTGCGCCCGTTTCGCCGCAACATCCCGGTGATTCAAGCGATCTGCGCACAGGACAACGAACCCGGCTGGCGCGACAGCGAACAGGGTCTCGGGCCGCGTGATCTGGCGATGCACATTGCTTTGCCGGAACTCGATGGACGCATCATCAGCCGACCGATCAGCTTCAAGGATCTGGCCTGGCGCAGCGAGCGCAGCCAGTCCGATGTGGTCTGCTATCGCGCCCAGCCCGAACGCATGGATTTCGTCGCCGAACTGGCGCGGCGCTGGGTAGCTTTGGCACGCGTGCCGAACGGCGAAAAACGCATCGCGCTGATCCTCGCCAACTACCCGACCCGCGACGGCCGCATCGGCAATGGCGTCGGCCTCGATACGCCGGCGGCGGCGCTGAATATCCTCCGCGCATTGCGTGCCGAAGGTTATCCGATCACGGCCGAGTTGCCCGACAGCGGCACCGAGCTGATCCAGCAATTGCTCGGCGGCGTCAGCAACGACCTCGATAGTCTCGACTTGCGCCCGTGCCAGCAGAGCCTGGCGATGGACGATTACCTGGCAATGTTCAATGCGCTGCCGCAGGCCAATCGCGCTGCGGTGGTCGAGCGTTGGGGATCGCCGCAAAACGATCCGATGTGCCGCGACGGTCGCTTGATGATCGCCGGTCTGCGTTTCGGTCTGACCTTTGTCGGCATCCAGCCCGCCCGCGGTTATCAGGTCGATCCGAGCGCGGTGTACCACGACCCGGATCTGGTTCCGCCGCACGGTTATCTAGCGTTCTATTTCTGGTTGCGCAACACCTACGGCGCTCACGGCGTGATCCACGTCGGCAAGCATGGCAATCTCGAATGGTTGCCGGGCAAAGGCGTCGGCCTTTCGGAGAATTGCTGGCCGGACGCGCTGCTCGGGCCGCTGCCGAATATCTATCCGTTTATCGTCAACGATCCGGGCGAGGGCGCTCAGGCCAAACGCCGCACGCAAGCGGTGATCATCGACCACCTAATGCCGCCACTGACCCGCGCCGAAACCTACGGGCCGCTGCGCAATCTGGAGCTGCTCGCCGACGAGTATTACGAGGCGCAACTGCTCGATCCGCGCCGCGCCCGTGAGTTGCAACGCGACATTCTGCAATTGGTGCGTGACACGCAGATCGACCGCGAACTGCAACTGGACGCAGCGCTGGACAGCGATGCCGATGCGGCGATCTGGTTGCCGCGTCTGGACACTTATTTGTGCGACCTGAAGGAATCGCAGATTCGCGATGGGTTGCACATTTTTGGCGAATCGCCGAGCGGCCGCTTGCGTATCGACACCTTGCTGGCGTTGCTGCGCATCCCGCGCGGTGACGGCAAGGGCGCGCAGTCGAGTCTGTTGCGGGCGTTGGCCAAAGCGTTTGATCTTGGTTTTGATCCGCTGGATTGCGCGTTGGCCGATCCTTGGAACGGCCCGCGTCCGACCGAGTTGCAGACCATCAGCGAAGAAGTCTGGCGCACCGCCGGCGACACCCGCGAACGCCTCGAATTGTTTGCCGCAGACCTGATCTCCCAAACACTGAATGTCCCCTGTGCGAGCGAGCCTGCTCGCGAAAGCGGAGTGTCAGTAAAAGAACAGTTGTCTGACCCGACGCCTTCGCGAGCAGGCTCGCTCCTACAAGGGGCGGGGTGGGCCGAGGTTGATTCGATACTCGAGCATCTACGCGAAGTCGTCGCCCCACGGCTCGACGCTTGTGGCCCGGCCGAAATGCGCGGGCTGCTTGACGCCCTCAGCGGTCGTTTCGTCCCCGCCGGCCCCAGCGGCGCACCCAGCCGTGGCCGCCTCGATGTGCTGCCCACCGGGCGCAACTTCTATTCGGTGGACGTGCGCAATCTGCCGACCACCACCGCGTGGCGCATCGGATTCCAGTCGGCGACGCTTATCCTTGAACGACACTTGCAGGACCACGGCGATCACTTGCGCCAACTCGGCTTGTCGGTCTGGGGCACCGCAACCATGCGCACCGGCGGCGACGACATCGCCCAAGCCATGGCGCTGATGGGCGTGCGTCCGGTCTGGGCCACGGGCAGTCAGCGTGTGGATGATTTCGAGATTCTGCCGCTGAGTCTGCTCGATCGTCCAAGAGTCGACGTGACGCTGCGGGTTTCGGGGTTTTTCCGTGATGCGTTTGCCAATCTCATCCGCCTGTTCGACGCCGCCGTGCAAGCGGTGGCCGCGCTGGACGAGCCGGACGACTTGAACCCATTGGCCGCCAAGGTGCGCGCCGAACGCCAGGCGCTGTTGCAGTCGGGCGTCGATGAAGATACCGCGCGGCGTCAGGCCGGGTGGCGCATCTTCGGCGCGAAACCGGGGGCGTATGGCGCTGGGGTGCAAGGCGCCATCGACGGGCGTTTGTGGCAGAGCCGCGAAGACCTCGCCGAGGTTTACCTGAACTGGGGCGCCTACGCTTACGGCGGCGCCGACGAGGGCACGGCTGCCCGCGAGCAGTTCAGCCAGCGCCTGAGCCAGGTACAGGCAGTTCTGCAAAACCAGGACAACCGCGAGCATGACTTGCTCGATTCCAACGATTACTACCAGTTCCAGGGCGGCATGCTCGCTGCGGTGGAGACGCTGCGCGGCGAAGCGGCGGCCAGTTATCACGGCGATCACAGCCAGCCGGATCTGCCGAAGATTCGTACTTTGAAGGAAGAGCTCAATCGCGTGGTGCGCTCGCGCGCGGCGAATCCGAAGTGGATCGACGGAATCAAGCGTCACGGCTACAAAGGCGCGTTCGAACTGGCGGCGACGGTTGATAATCTGTTCGCCTTCGATGCGACTACGCAATTGATCGACGACCATCAATATGCGTTGCTGGCGGAGGCATATTTGCTCGATCCGGCAACCCGGGATTTTGTCCGTGAGCATAATCCGCATGCGTTGCGCGACATGACCGAACGCATGCTCGAAGCGCAGCAGCGCGGGATGTGGCAGGAGCCTGGGGCTTATAAAGAGGCGCTGGAGAATTTGCTGTTGGATATCGAGGAAGATATGTAGCCGCTAAAAAGCT
>NZ_RAZO01000270.1:0-9953 GCF_004307535.1 Pseudomonas sp. Sample_9 | reverse complement strand
ATGACCGACACCCCGCATTTCCCACTCTCCGCCGTGGTCGGCGCCGATGACCTGAAGCTCGCCCTGTGCCTGACCGCCATTGACCCGAAAATCGGCGGCGTACTCATCGAAGGTCCGCGCGGCATGGCCAAGTCGACGCTGGCCCGGGGCCTGGCGGATCTGCTCGCCAGCGGCCAGTTTGTCACTTTGCCGTTGGGCGCTACCGAAGAGCGGCTGGTCGGCACCCTCGATCTCGATGCTGCCCTGAGCGACGGTCGCGCGCAGTTTTCGCCCGGTGTTCTGGCCAAGGCTGACGGTGGCGTGCTCTATGTCGATGAGGTCAATCTGCTGCCCGATCACTTGGTCGACCTGCTGCTCGATGTCGCTGCCAGCGGTACCAACCTGATCGAGCGCGACGGCATCTCCCATCGGCATTCGGCCAAATTCGTTCTGATCGGCACCATGAACCCGGAAGAGGGCGAACTGCGGCCGCAACTGCTTGACCGCTTCGGCTTGAACGTTGCCCTCAGCGGCCACACCGCGCCCGCCGAACGCGGACAGATCATTCGCCGGCGGCTGGATTTCGACAGCGATCCACAAGGGTTCTGCGCGCAGTGGGCGAGCGAGCAACACATCCTGCGTTCGCGCTGTGAAAGCGCCCGCGAGCGCTTGGCAGCCATTCCACTGGATGACGCGGCATTGGCGTTGATTACCGAGCGTTGTTTCGCTGCTGGCGTCGATGGCTTGCGTGCCGATCTGGTCTGGTTGCGCGCGGCCCGCGCCCATGCCGCGTGGCGTGGGGCGGATGCGATTGCTGAAGAGGACATCGACGCGGTGGCCGAATTTGCCCTGCGCCATCGCCGCCGCGAGCAGCCCTTGGCCGGCGCGGAGCCACAAGCGCAATCTCCGTCAGGCGCAGACAGCAAATCCGGTGAAGGGCAGGGCCAGTGGGGCGAGATGCCGGCGACGGCGCAAGCCACCGGTACCCGCCGCGAAGTTCCAAGCTGGCCGCCACTGGCAAAAAAGCCCTAGGCATTCGCCCTCGGTCCGACGCGGGGGCGAATGCCAGACCCCGTGCCGGACAACTCGACAATGGCCGCCAGGGCCAACGGCATACGGCCGGCAGCGGATCGGTGAACTGGCCGGGCACGCTGCTCAATGGCCGCCCTCAGCGCCGCGCCGATCTGCTGTTTCAACAGCGCACCCGCTCGCCCCATGAAATCTGGCTGGTGATCGTCGACGCGTCGGCCTCGACCCGTCGCCATCAGGCCTTGAGCGATGCCAAGGGCCTGCTCGCGCAGCTGTTCGACGACGCTTATCGCCAGCGGGCGCGGCTGGCGTTGCTGACCGCCAGTGGTTCTGCGCCGAAATGGCAGGTGCAAGGCTTGAAGGCCTCAAGCGGCCTGGGCGTCTGGCTCGACGGTCTGGGCGCCGGTGGCGGCACGCCGTTGCTCGCGGCACTGGCGCAGGCGCAGCAATGGCTGACGCTGCGACGCAAGCGCTTTTCTGCCGAACAGCAACGCTGCCTGATCGTGACCGATGGTCGCGTGAAAGAACTGTCGGCGTTGCCAGTGCTGGCGTGTCCGGGATTGCTGATCGACATTGAGCGCGGGCCGATTCGACTGGGCCGGGCGAAGGATCTGGCGACCGCGCTGCAAGCGCAGTATCAGCATATCGATGAGCTGGATTTGCGCTGAAATCCGCCGCACCGCTCGCACCCTGTGGGAGCGAGCCTGCTCGCGAAGGCTTCTTCAGCAACGCTGAAAATCTGCGATAAAGGTCATTCATACAGATTTTGAAATGATTTACCGCTGTGGAGCAGGCCAGCCGACCCTGTACGCTCCAAGGCCATTTTTCATTCAGGATTTACATGAACACCCTCTCGGAGCCTCCCAGTCAGCACTCTCCAGCGCAACGTTGCGCGGTCTTGATTCTTTCGCAGCACCCCGTCTTCCGACTCCCGACTATGGTTGATAACGCGGCTCTTGAGCCTCCGCGTTGCACTTCGCCGTGTCTGGCCGCCTGAATTCACTGAAGAGAGATCGAGACGTTTTATGGAATGGTTAGCGGATCCCACGGCCTGGTTAGGCCTGTTGACTCTGATCGTGCTGGAACTGGTACTGGGTATCGACAACCTGGTGTTCATCGCAATTCTTGCCGACAAACTGCCGCCGCATCAGCGTGATCGCGCGCGGATCATCGGTCTGTCCCTGGCGCTGATCATGCGCCTGGGCCTGTTGGCGAGCATTTCCTGGCTGGTTACGCTCACGCAGCCGTTGTTCGAGGTGTTCGACAAGAGCTTCTCCGGTCGTGATCTGATCATGCTGTTCGGTGGTGTGTTCCTGTTGTTCAAGGCGACGATGGAGTTGCATGAGCGCCTCGAAGGCCACGTCGGCGAGCGCTCGACCAACACGACCTACGCATTGTTCTGGCCGATCGTGGCGCAGATCGTGGTGCTCGACGCGGTGTTCTCCCTCGATGCAGTGATTACCGCCGTGGGCATGGTCGATGAGCTGGCGGTGATGATGATCGCCGTGATCATTTCCATCGGCCTGATGATCGTTGCCAGCAAGCCGCTGACCCGCTTCGTCAACGCGCATCCGACCGTGATCATGCTGTGTCTGGGCTTCCTGATGATGATCGGTTTTGCCCTGACCGCAGAAGGTCTGGGCTTCCATATCCCGAAAGGTTACCTGTACGCGGCCATCGGTTTCTCGATCCTCATCGAAGTCTTCAACCAGATCGCCCGGGCTCGGCGCAAGCGTTCGATGCAGGGCGTGCGCCCGATGCGCGAGCGCACAGCCCATGCGGTGATGCGTCTGCTCGGTGGGCGCAAGCTGGCGGTGGAGGAGGTCGGCGAGGAAATCTCCGACCTGCTGGACAACGGTGAAGCGCCGGTGGCCGAGCTGTTCGACCGTCGTGAACGGGTGATGATCAGCGGTGTGCTGCAACTGGCGGAGCGGCCGATTCGCAACCTGATGACGGTGCGCGCCGACGTTGACCTGATTGATCTTGCCGATGATGCCGAAACCATTCGCACCAAGCTGATGCATTCGTCGTACTCGCGCTTGCCGTTGATTCGCGATGGCGCGGTGGATGAGCCGCTGGGCTTCGTACACAAGAAGGAATTGCTCAAGGAGTATCTGGCCGGCAACGAGCCGAACCTTGAGCATCTGGCACGCAAGACCGTCAATCTGCTCGACAGTTACTCGATCCTCAATGCCTTGGAGCAGATGCGCGCGGCATCGACGCACATCGCCTTCGTGGTCAATGAGTTCGGCGATTTTGTCGGCGTGCTGACCATGACCGACATCCTCGAATCGATCGCCGGTGAGTTGCCCGATGCCAGTGAAATCGAAGGCCCTGATGTGGTCGAAGAGCGCGGCGGGTTTCTGGTCAGCGGCGCGCTGCCCTTGGCTCGCGTTCGCCAGCGCACCGGCTTCGATGCCGAGCCGACCGAGGATTATCAGACCATGGCCGGGTTGGTCATGAGTCTGCTGGATCGGTTGCCGATGACCGGTGATCGGCTGGAATACGAGGGCTGGCAATTGACCGTCAAAGCGGTTGAAGAGCGACGGGTGACGCGGGTGTTGCTGGAGCGTGAGGTGGCTTGAGCATTCGCGGAATGGCGCAGCGGTCGCTGCGCTTGTTACTGATGAAAAGTGAAGCGGTCCTTGCCCGTATGCTTTGATTCGTACAACGCCGCATCCGCCTTGATCAGCGCCTGATTCAACGAGTCACCCTCAGCCACCCGGGTAATGCCGATGCTGATGGTGACCGGGTGCTGGGTGGGCTGTTCACGCACTGACTGGCACAGTTGCGTGGCAAGGCTTTCAACATCCTCGCGCCGCACTCCCGCCAGATAGATCGCGAACTCCTCACCGCCCATACGCGCGTAGTCAAACGCAACCATCACTGCCTTGATATCGGCCGCGACGCGAATGAGCACCTCATCACCGATGTCATGCCCGTAGGTATCGTTGACCTTCTTGAAGTTGTCGATGTCGATCATCATCAGGTAATGATCGCGCTCGCGCGGGCTTGCCAGCAGCCGTTGCCCTGCGTGGGTCATGAACGAGCGCCGGTTGGGAATCTGCGTCAGCGGGTCGTTATAGGCCTGCTCCAGCAGTAACCGCGACATCAGGTAGTTGTTCAGCTTGGCCTCACGGAACTTCAAAAAGGTGTACACCGTGAGTGCGCAGAGGAACACGCTGTAGCAGGCAGTCAGGACGCCGCGCAGTTCAGTGATTTCGGTAGTGGTGGCGAGAAACGGGTTGAGGATCACCCAGATCACAACTTGTACCGCAAAGAACGCCCAGCGCCGCAGCGGCAGTACCGACACGCTGTACAACATGCTCGCTGCTGCCAGCACCAGCCACAAGCTGTGCGAAGCAGGCGCGAGGCCGTCGACGATCATTCGCACACCGACGGTCAATCCCAGGACCAGAAGCAAGGTGAGCACATCGAAATGACTGGCTCTGCGAGTGAAGCCGAGCACCACCGTCAACAGCGCGAAACCAGCGAGAAACGCCATCGAGCGCCACGTGAAACCCTGGCCGCCGAGAAAACTGACGATCAGATCAAACAGTAGCCACATGAAAATGCTGACCACATAGATCAACAGGCTGAACGGTTTGAGCCGTTCGAATTCGCGCTGGAGAAACTCTTCCCTCAACTCGTCAGACGCGGTTTCCTTCAACGCTTGCGCTTCAATGGTTTCGAACATGCTTATCCCGCTGTCTGCGCCGATCCTGGCAACCACCCGAACCGGCGGGCGGCGCGCAATGTGTTCGCTCAACAGCAAAGCAGGCAGACCGCGGGTTGTCCAATCCCGGTCGGGTTCAGCGCAGAAGCCGGTGGCGCGAACGCGAGACCGTGCGCAATGAACTGAGCGTCCGCCTCAGCCATGCCAGATCATGGTGATGTTTGCGTGGCGCTGCGGGCGCCTTCGTTCTGCCGACATGCCGGGCCATATCCTTCGCCAGGGTTTCCTCGGTACCGATACCTTTGAGCTTTTTCAGCAGCCTGCCGTTTTTATAGAACAGCACTGTTGGCGCGCCCGTGACGTTCGGGTGCTTGGGCGATTGGCTGGTGTTGAGCATATAGATGTTGGCGCGCAGTCGGTAAGGCTCGGCAATCTGCCGAAAGATCGGCCCGGCCCATTCGCAGGCGGGGCAGTGTTCATTGGCGAAATAAAGAATGACCGGACGCCAGGTTTTCAGGGCTTTGCGGTAAACCGGATCCAGCGCGGAAGTTGTGTTTGTCGCGTTCATCGAAGGGTCCTTTTCAACGAGCGGGTAGGCTCCTTGACGTTATAGGAGTAGGGGCGTCGCGGTCTACTGTCAGAAATTACAGGTGGGCTGCGTAAACACGAGAAGTGCTGTCGTGACGGTGATAGCCGTCGGGAAACGGCAGGGTGGGGATGTCTACAGGCAGGCGCTAAAGCGCTGATACCGGGTCTTGTTCAACTGTCACCCTGATTCGCACCACAACGGCGCGATCTGACCCAAGTTGGGAACGCATTTCCCCTTTAATGGCTGTGTCAGCTATTTTCTTCGTTCTAGTTCGGGCCAAACCCTTTGGTCCACGAACCATATCTTGTTGATTCCAATAGCATTCAAAGCAGTTACAGATTTCGCGAGATTCCTGTGGCACACTTTCTGCTGTCTATTCCGTAGTAACAAACCGTGTTCCGGTATAGCGGAATAAACACAATTATGGAGTGCTTGCCATGCATCGCCGTCCTTCGTTGTTCAAAGCGTGTGTTTTTGTTCTTGCGGCTTCTTCCTCGGTTATGGGCCTGGCCCAGGCTGCCGACAGCAAGCTCGACAGTGTTCTCGCCCGTGGCAAGTTGATCGTGGGCACCGGCAGCACCAATGCGCCGTGGCACTTTCAGGGCGCGGACGGCAAGTTGCAGGGTTTTGATATCGACATCGCCAGGATCGTGGCCAAAGGGCTGTTCAACGACCCGAGCAAGGTCGAGTTCGTGGTGCAGTCGTCGGATGCGCGGATTCCCAATCTGCTGACCGACAAGGTCGACATGAGCTGCCAGTTCATCACCGTCACCGCCAGCCGCGCACAGCAAGTCGCGTTCACCCTGCCGTACTACCGCGAAGGTGTTGGCCTGCTGTTGCCGAACAACAGCAAGTACAAGGAAATCGAAGACCTGCAGGCGGCGGGCGATGACGTCACCGTTGCGGTGCTGCAGAACGTCTACGCGGAAGAACTGGTGCATCAGGCATTGCCCAAGGCCAAAGTCGATCAGTACGACAGCGTCGATCTGATGTACCAGGCCGTGAACTCCGGTCGCGCCGATGCCGCCGCCACCGATCAGTCCTCGGTCAAATACCTGATGGTGCAGAATCCCGGCCGCTACCGCAGCCCAAGCTATGCCTGGAGCCCGCAGACTTATGCCTGTGCGGTCAAACGTGGCGATCAGGACTGGCTGAACTTCGTCAACACCGCGCTGCATGAAGCCATGACCGGTGTTGAGTTCCCGACCTACGCTGCCTCGTTCAAACAATGGTTCGGAGTTGATCTGCCATCTCCAGCCATCGGTTTCCCAGTCGAATTCAAATGATCCCGTGAGAGTGGGGCGATGACCGTCGCCCCGCTCAAGGTACTGCTGACCATGAACTATCAGTTGAACTTTGCCGCCGTGTGGCGCGATTTCGACACCTTGCTGGCGGGGCTCGGTCTGGGCTTGCAGCTGGCGCTGGTGTCGATCGCCATCGGCTGCGTGATCGGCCTGCTGATGGCGTTTGCCTTGCTGTCGAAGCATCGCGCCTTGCGGGTGCTGGCCTCGGTGTACGTCACGGTAGTGCGCAACACGCCAATTCTGGTTTTGATTCTGTTGATCTACTTTGCACTGCCGAGTCTCGGGATTCGTCTGGACAAGATCCCGTCGTTCATCATCACGCTGTCGCTGTATGCCGGCGCGTACCTGACCGAAGTCTTCCGTGGCGGTTTGCTGAGCATTCCCAAAGGCCAGCGCGAAGCGGGGCTGGCGATCGGTCTCGGTGAATGGCAGGTCAAGGCTTACGTCACCGTGCCGGTGATGCTGCGTAACGTGTTGCCAGCGCTGTCGAACAACTTCATTTCGCTGTTCAAGGACACCTCGCTGGCGGCTGCGATTGCAGTGCCGGAGCTGACCTATTACGCGCGCAAGATCAACGTCGAAAGCTACCGGGTGATTGAAACCTGGCTGGTGACCACGGCGTTGTATGTCGCGGCCTGTTACCTCATTGCCATGCTGCTGCGTTACCTCGAGCAGCGTCTGGCGATCCGCCGATAGGAGGCTGCGATGTACGAATCTCCCAGTTGGTTACATGAATTGTGGGTCGCGCGCGAGCCGTTGTGGCAGGGCTTTCTGACCAGTGTGCAGGTTTCGGCGTTGGCCATTGTGTTGGGCACCATGCTCGGCGTGGTTGCCGGCCTGGTGCTGACTTACGGCAAATTCTGGATGCGCGCGCCGTTTCGGCTGTACGTCGATCTGATTCGCGGCACGCCAGTGTTTGTATTGGTGCTGGCCTGCTTTTATATGGCGCCGGCGCTCGGTTGGCAGATCAGCGCGTTTCAGGCCGGCGCCCTGGGCCTGACGCTGTTTTGCGGCTCGCACGTTGCCGAGATCGTCCGTGGCGCGCTGCAAGCCTTGCCGCGCGGGCAGATGGAGGCGGGGAAAGCCATCGGCCTGACGTTCTACCAATCCCTCGGCTACGTCCTGTTGCCTCAGGCATTGCGGCAGATCCTGCCGACCTGGGTCAACTCGTCCACCGAGATCGTCAAGGCTTCGACCTTGCTTTCGGTGATAGGCGTCGCCGAATTGCTGCTCAGCACGCAACAGGTCATCGCCCGGAACTTCATGACCCTGGAGTTCTACCTGTTCGCCGGTTTTCTGTTCTTCGTCATCAACTACGGCATCGAATTACTCGGCCGGCACATTGAAAAGCGGGTGGCCCTGCCATGACTCAAGCTCAAGTTGCTTCACAGAATCAGGCATTGCTGGACATTCGCGGCCTGCACAAACAGTACGGCGCGGTGGAGGTGCTCAAGGGTGTCGACCTGAGCATGCAGCGCGGCAACGTCGTCACGCTGATCGGCTCCAGCGGTTCGGGCAAAACCACGCTGCTGCGTTGCGTGAACATGCTCGAAGAATTCCAGGGCGGGCAGATCCTGCTCGACGGCGAGTCCATCGGCTACGACGAGGTCAACGGTAAACGTGTGCGCCATGCGGAAAAGGTTATTGCCCGCCATCGTGCGATGACCGGCATGGCCTTCCAGCAATTCAACCTGTTCCCGCACCTGACCGCTTTGCAGAACGTCACCTTGGGCCTGCTCAAGGTGAAAAAGATGCACAAGGATGAAGCCGTAGTGCTTGCGGAAAAATGGCTGGAGCGCGTCGGCCTGTTGGAGCGGCGCAATCACTTTCCCGGCCAGTTGTCCGGCGGTCAGCAACAGCGCGTGGCGATTGCCCGGGCCATTGCGATGAACCCGAGCCTGATGCTCTTCGATGAGGTCACTTCGGCCCTCGATCCGGAGCTGGTCGGTGAGGTGCTCAACGTGATCAAGGGCCTGGCCGAGGACGGCATGACCATGTTGCTGGTGACCCACGAAATGCGTTTCGCTTTCGAGGTCTCGGACAAGATCGTTTTCATGAATCAAGGGCGGATCGAAGAGCAGGGACCTCCCAAGGAACTGTTCGAACGCCCGCAATCGCCGCGTCTGGCGGAATTTCTCAAGAGCACGCGGTTTTGAATCTGTACTTTTGCAATCAGGAGAAACACCCATGAGCATTACGCGTTACGGCACCGGCAGCACCGCCGCCGGCGGCCAGCCTCGTCCATTCGCCCGCGCAGTTGAAGCGGATGGCTGGCTGCATGTGTCCGGCCAGGTTCCGGCGGTGGATGGCGAGATCATCGTTGGTGGCATTGTCGAACAGACCCACCAGACCATGAAGAACCTGATCGCGATTCTCGAAGAGGCTGGTTATGGTCTTGAAGATGTGGTCCGCGCCGGCGTCTGGCTGGACGATCCACGGGATTTCAGCAGTTTCAACAAGGTCTTCGCCGAGTATTTCAAACCCGAACACGCCCCGGCGCGGGCCTGTGTGCAGGCAAGCATGATGGTTGATTGCAAGGTTGAGATCGACTGCATTGCCTACAAGAAGATCTGAGTGAAGCTTTCCCCTCACCCTAGCCCTCTCCCGGAGGGAGAGGGAACTGATCTTTATCGATGCAGAGTCAGCGTTTATCAGTGATTTATGCATTGACACGATCAGGCTCCCTCTCCCTTTGGGAGAGGGCGGGGGGTGAGGGCAGCAATGTCACTGACATGGCATCAAGGGCCAGTTACCATCCGGCGACTTTGAATGGAAACCACTGACATGACCGAAGACACCATCAAGCGCCGGGCACGCGGTCTGGACCGGGCGTTCGATATCCTCGATTTTCTCAAGGAAATCGGCCAGCCCCTGCGCCCCAATGACATTGCCAACGGCATCGGCAGTCCGAAATCGACGGTCTACGAACTGGTCGCGTCCTTGCTGGAGCGACGGATTCTGGAGCCGGTGGGCAAGGATGGCCACGTCTACCTTGGCCGCCAGTTGTACTTCCTTGGTCAGGCGCATCTGCGGCATTTCGACCTCAGCCGCGAGGCCGATCACGCTTTGCAGGAGATCGTCAGCCAGACCCGTGAAACTGCGCAGATGTGCCTGCTCAACGGGCGCAAATACACCGTGGCGTTGATGAAAGAAGGCGAGCGGCATTTCCGCATCTCGTCCGACATCGGCGAAAACGCGCCGATCCCGTGGACGGCTTCCGGGCGTCTGCTTCTCGCGCATTTGAGCGATCAACAAATCATCGATCTGATCGACGAGGATGACTACATCCTGCCCGACGGCGAACGCCTGCCGCTGGAACGCTTTCTGGCGGAGATTCGTCAGGCCGGCAGCGATGGTTTCTTCTCCTTCGACAGCG
>NZ_RAZO01000279.1:9601-16756 GCF_004307535.1 Pseudomonas sp. Sample_9 | reverse complement strand
GCAGCCGCCACGCATCCAGTGTGGGAGCGAGCCTGCTCGCGAAAGCGGTGTATCAATCGACATCAACGTTGAATGTCAGTCCGTCTTCGCGAGCAGGCTCGCTCCCACAGGGGTTATGTGTGGCTATTGGGATCAGCGGCGGCTCAGCGGTTGCGCGGTGAATTTCACCCCGGCCAGACCGTGCTTGATCAAAGCGCGAATATTGCCGTGATCGCTGCCCTCAGGCGTCGCCAGCACCGAACGGTAATGCTCGCCGAACGCCAGCAGCGCTTCTTCATCACTCAGCCCCTCAAGCAATGCCAGGCCCAGTGTCTTGCAGGAGCCTTCGTTCTGCCCGGCAGCATTTTCCACGCCGCCGTTGTTGAACGCCTGAGGCTGGTAGTCGTAACCGGCGGCGATGAACGCCAAAGTGTCGGCGAAAGCATGTTCGCCGCTCTTGAGGCTGGCGCGCAGGGTATTCAGATCAGTCATTGGGTTTTCCTTTGGCAAACGCCGCTTGCTGTTCGGCGCTGGCTTCTTGCTGGTATTGAGCTTTCCACTCGGTGTAGGGCATGCCGTACACCACTTCGCGGGCGTCATCGAGGCTGACCTCGATCTGGCGTTGGTCGGCTTCGGCCTTGTACCACTTCGACAGGCAGTTGCGGCAGAACCCGGCAAGGTTCATCAGGTCGATGTTCTGCACGTCCTTGCGGCTGTCGAGGTGGGCGACCAGTCGGCGAAAGGCGGCGGCTTCGAGTTCAAGGCGTTGTTGCTCGGTCATAAGGGTCTCTTCGAGACAGCTTCAAGCGGCAAGCTACAAGCTGCAAGATTGAATTTGGGGGCGTTAGATTAACGCTTACGGCTTGAAGCTTGAAGCTTGAAGCTTGAAGCTTGAAGCTAGCGGCTCGCCGCGAGAGTAATCGATACCGACTCGGCGAAGCGCAGGGCGTGCGGTTTGTCGACCTCGACTTCGGCGTACAGCACCGATGCATTGGTCATCACCAGGTCGAGCAGTTCCTGGGTCAGGCGTTCGAGCAGGGCGAAGCGGTTGCCTTCGACGTGGGCGATGATCGCTTTGGTGATGGTGCGGTAATTCAGCGCGTGGTCGATATCGTTGTCGCGCACCGCTTCTTGTGCCGCGTACAGGATGGTCAGGTTGATCAGCACATCCTGCTTGTTGAGGATTTCGTCCTCGTTGATGCCGATAAAGGTGCGCAGGCGCAGATCCTTGACCCGGATGCGCGCCATCCCCGGTTGAAGTTGTGGCATTGATTTGCTCCGTCCAGTCTATTGCAGGCGTTCTGGTGGATCTTACTCGACTCGCGGCCGAAGCGGGACGGCCTATTTGACGTGCCGTCCACCGTTGACGGTGAGGGTCGTGCCGGTGACATAGGGATTGTCGAGCAGATAGCGCAGGCTCTGATAGATCACCTCGCTGCCGGGCTCGATACCCAACGCGGACTTGGCCAGCGCCTTGGCGCGGTACGCCGCGTCATCGTCTGGGTTGAACAATAACAGCGCCGGGGCGATGCCGTTGACCTTGATGGCCGGCGCAAAGCGCGCGGCAAACGACAGGGTCAGACTGTCGAGCCCGGCCTTGCTGGCGCAATAACCGATGTGCTTGCTGCTGCCTTTGCGGGTGACATCGTCGCTGATGTGGATGATGTCGGCAGGTGTCGAGCGCTGCAGCAACTCGGCGCAGTGCAGGTTGATCAGGTAAGGCGCGAGCATGTGAATGTTGAACATGCGATTGAAGGCTTGTGCTTCGCTGCCCTGGGTTTCTGCCAGCCATTCGGAGGCGTTGTGCACGATGGCGCGCAGGCTGTCGGTGTGCGCTTTCAGTGAATCAATGAAGGCCAGTATTCCTGCCTCGCTGGAAAAGTCCGCGAACAGCGCTGTCGCGCCAAGATCGCGAAGGGCCTGCACGCCCGGGCGTTCGGTGCGGTAGGTGAAAATCAGCGGGTGGCCATCCTCGATCAAGCGCTGCGCGCAGTGCAAACCGACACGCTGACCGGCGCCGGTGATGAGGATCGGGGCTGCGGAATCTGGCATGGGCGGCTCGCTTCGCGGTTGAAGCGAAAACTATAACAGGCTCGCCGCCCGCTGCAGATCAGCGATTTTGCGCCGACGGTGTGGCCGCCAGTGGCCGCGTCGGTGTGCTGTTCAACCAAGACGCCAGCAGGCGCGTCGACAACGGGATGAAGAAGTACACCATCAGCGGCGTCAGGCATGCCGTGCCGATCAATATGCGTGGCAACAGGCTCAACTCAGCGAGCAACGGGCCGAGTACAAAATTGAATATCAGCGACACCGGAAAAAACGCCAGCCAGATCGCCACGGCCTGTTTCCAGCGCGGTGGACGTTGCCCGGTCGCACCAAACCAGCCTTCGATGCCACTGACTCGGTGCTCTTTGGGATGTTCGAACAAATCGCTGCCGCGGTTCAGCCAGGCGGTACGCGACGCCGAATATTCCCAAGCATGCAGCGTCTGCTCATCGACAAAGCGAAAGATGATCTGGAATTCGTTGTCACCCGGTGGTGGCGCGAGGACGCCGGAGCCGAGGTAGCCGGGAAAATCGGTCGCCAGTTGTTCGCCTTCGCGAAGCCAGGCGATCAGATCGTGATAACGGCCATCGGCGACGCGACGCGCTACCATGAGCGTGACGGGGGAAGTAGACATTTTGTATCTCCGTATTTCGAGCGCGTCGTTCCGGGTAGGAGCTTCGCCTGACGCAGGCCGGGGTAGAGGCCTGCGCTTTACAACAAGCAAGGATTATTCCTGATTTTGTCGATTAAACCAGCCATATTCGTCGCAGATCACTACTTGAAGGTTTCCAGTCCATCATGTTTAAAATGGGATCCAATAAACCGACATGGAAGTTGACCGCCAGATGCCTGTAATCACGGATACTCGCCCGGCCTCAACAGCACCCGGCACGCTCGAACGCGAAGAGCTGTTCCCCATCCGCGAAGTGGCGCGCCTGACCGGCGTCAATCCGGTGACCCTTCGGGCCTGGGAGCGTCGCTACGGATTGATCCAGCCGACCCGCACCGAAAGCGGGCATCGTTTGTATTCCATGAACGATATCGAGCGTGTTCGCAGCATCGTCGACTGGATCGATCGCGGCGTGGCCGTGAGCAAAGTCGGCAAGATCCTGGCGAAAACAGAGCCTCTGAAGGTGCTGGCAAACTTTATCCCCGATGATCATGTGCAGGCCGATTACAAGCAATGGCAGGAGCAGGTTCAGCAGGCGGTCAGTGAGTTCGACGATCAGCAGCTGGATCGCGTCTACGGACAGATTTTCTCGTCGTACACGCTGCCAGTGGTGTTCGAAGCCATCATCATGCCGTTGTGGCGGCAATTGCTGCAGCGCCAGGACGCTTTCGGGCAAACCAGCGAATGGTTGTTTCTCGACGGATTTCTCAGGGCGCGAGTGCTGCAGCGCATCGTCATGCTGCGGGGGGCTCAACCGCGCCGGGTGGTCGTCAGTGCGCTTGCGGGGCAATGCAGAGAGCTTGAGTTGCTGGTCGCGGCGCTGTTTCTCAGTGGCAACGACTCTGGCGTGCGGGTGCTGACCACGGGCCAGCCATTCGATGAATTGACGCTGGTCTGCGAAAAGGTCAAACCTGACGCACTGGTGCTATTTTCCAATCATGCGCCTGGCGCTGAACTGCCACGGCGTCTGAATCGCCTCGCGCTTAGCCTCGACTGTCAGTTGATGCTGGCCGGCGATGCCTCCGAACTTGCAGAAGACAGTCTGGCCGGTTCATCCGTGGCATGTCTGGGGAATGAGGGCGCAACAATGCGTCAACGCATGAAGCAATTCATGGCAGGCACGCTGGATACCTGAAACTCAGGCGTGCAGGGCGGGGTGGGTCAAACGATGCTGTTGCAGAATGAACTGGCGCAAGCGCTCGGTTTCGTCGGCATCGGTCTGGCTCAGTTCGTAGGCGAAGAAACCTTGCTCGGTTTCACGCTCGAAATGGCCGCGCAACGAGATGCGCTCATAACCGGAAGGGCTGAACCACAGGGCGAAATGTTTCGGTGGTTTGGTCTTGTTGCGCACTTCCAGCAACACGCCTTTGTGCGATACCTCGTGTACCCACAGCGTGCCGGGCTGGCCTTTGGCGTTTTCCAGCGCCACCGGCTCTTCAAGAACCAGACGCCATGGGCGCACCATCGGGCCGTCTTCGTAGATGCTCGGCACACCGAGACGCAGATGCAGGGCGTGGAACTCGTCTTCAACCAGATGCAGAGGGAAGGTCATCTGCTGATTTTCGAAGTTGGCCTGGATCGTCACTTGCTCATGTGCTGCAAGGCGCGTCAGCAGATCGCGGATCTGCGAACCGCCATTAACCAGCAGACTCGACGTCGCATCCCGCACGTTCAATTGCGGGTTGTGCTGCATGGTCTGGATGAAATCCAGCTCGTCCTGAGTGAGGAGGGCGTCGCGCTGCATGGCTAACTCGAAGTGGATAGTTACAAAGTCATTGGTGATTGTAGTTAATGACTATCAGTTCGCGGTTTTGTTTGCGCCGTTCGTCGCTTTCAACGCCGCTAGCTCGCTTTGCAGCGCCGCCACTTGCGCTTCCAGCTGCGCAACCCGCTGCTGCGCCTTGACCTGAACCGTCACATCCTTTTGCACGCCGATGAAATAAGTCTGCCCGTCATCGGCGTTCTTAACGGTCGAAAGCGACAGTTCGTTCCAGAACGGGGTGCCATCCTTGCGGTAGTTACGCAGGATTTCACGACATGAGCCGCCCTCGCGCAATGTATCGCGAATCAGTTCCAGGCTCTGTTGGTCGCGGTCTCCAGACTGCAGGAAACGACAATCCTGATAAAGAATCTCCTCACTGCTGTAGCCGGTCAGCCGTTCAAAAGCGGGGTTGACGTAAATCAGGATGTTGTCCTGCTCGCCTTCCTTTTCAGCGACCACGATTCCGTCATTCGACGCATTGATCACCATTTGCAGCAGGCTGGCGTTGATCATCCGAGAATCCCTTCCGTTATGTCAGTGGCAGGCATTCTAGAAGAAAGCCACAGGCTGTCTATAGGCCAGCAGCTTGCATTGAGAGCCAATCGCAACTTCGCGGCATGGGCTGTTACTATCGCGGCTCTTTTTTTCAGTTCCAGGATCAGATTGATGAAAGTCGCCATCCTCTCAGGTTCAGTCTACGGCACCGCCGAAGAAGTCGCCCGCCACGCCCAGGACCTGCTGAAAGCCGCCGGCTTTGAAACCTTCTACAACTCGCGCGCCACGCTGGCCGATATCCAGGCGTTCGGCCCCGAGGCGCTTCTGGCTGTGACTTCGACCACTGGCATGGGCGAGCTGCCGGACAACCTGCAACCGTTGTATTCGGCTATTCGTGATCAATTGCCTGCGGCATGGCGCGGTCTGCCCGGCGCGGTGATTGCGTTGGGTGATGCCAGCTATGGCGACACCTTCTGCGGCGGTGGCGAGCAGATGCGGGAGTTGTTTGCCGAACTGGGCGTGAACGAGGTTCAGGAAATGCTGCGCATCGACGCCAGCGAAAGCGTCACGCCGGAAACCGATGCCGAGCCGTGGCTGGCGCAGTTGATTGAAGCGCTCAAGGGCTGATCGCGGGCAATAATCGCTGCACCTTCTAAGCGTTGTTGCATTGCAACGGATCCAGGATGTTTGCCCGGCTGACCCGTTCAGTCATCAAGCTGGCTGCCAATGCAACTACGCGATGCCCTGCGCCTGACTAGACTGCTGACACGAGCAGAACAAGAAGAACGCAGAGGTGCATACAGTGAGCGTAGCCCCCGTCCAATCGTCGCCGAATGTCAAAGATCAGGTCAGCGCTGCCGAGTGGCAGACCCGTGTCGATCTTGCCGCCTGTTATCGCCTGGTCGCGCTGCACGGCTGGGACGATCTGATCTTCACGCATATCTCGGCCAAGGTGCCCGGCACCGAAGATTTCCTGATCAATCCGTTTGGCCTGATGTTCCACGAGATCACCGCATCAAGCCTGGTGAAAGTCGATCAGGCCGGCAACAAACTCATGGACAGCCCGTACGAAATCAACCCCGCCGGCTACACCATTCACAGCGCCGTCCACGAAGTGCGCCACGATGTGGTTTGCGTGCTGCATACGCACACTGCGTCAGGCGTTGCGGTGTCGGCGCAAAGGCAGGGGGTGCTGCCGATCAGTCAACAGTCACTGTTTGTGTTGTCGAGCCTGGCCTATCACGCCTATGAAGGTGTGGCACTGAACCATGAAGAAAAGGCGCGCCTTCAGGCCGACCTCGGCGACAACAATTTCCTCATGCTGCACAACCACGGTCTGCTGACTTGTGGTGGCACTATTGCCGATACCTTTCTGATGATGTTCACCTTCCAGCGCGCCTGCGACATTCAGGTCATGGCGCAGACTGGAGGTGCCGAACTGATCGCCATCGAACCGCAGATTCTCGCCGGCGCCAAGGCAATGATTGCCGGCGTCACCAAGAGCGCGCAGGGCATGGGCGGCGCGCTGGCGTGGCCGGCGCTGCTGCGCAAACTCGATCTACAGGATCCGGGGTATAAATTCTAATGCCACTCGCCGAGATTCCTCTGAGTGTCTGGCGCAAGCGCAGCCGGACTTTTGTCTTTCGTGGCCAGTCGATCCGCTACTGGACAGTCGGGCAGGGTGAACCGCTGTTGCTGATTCACGGTTTTCCCACCGCCAGTTGGGATTGGCACTACCTGTGGCAGCCACTGGCCCAGCGTTATCAGGTGATCGCCTGCGACATGCTCGGTTTCGGCGATTCGGCAAAACCGCGCAATCACACCTACAGCCTGCTGGAACAGGCCGATCTGCAACAGGCACTGCTTGCCCATCTGCAGGTTGAACAAGCCGTGCACATCCTCGCCCACGACTACGGCGACAGCGTTGCTCAGGAGCTGCTCGCTCGGCACTACGAAAAACGCATCGAAGTTGCCAGTTGCGTGTTCCTCAATGGCGGTCTTTTTCCGGAAACCCATCGTCCGTTGCTGATGCAGAAACTGCTGCTCAGTCCGATTGGCTGGTTGCTCGGCCGCGCGTTCAGCCGTGAGGCGTTGGTCAAGGGTTTCCGGCAGATCTTCGGCCCGCAGACCCAGCCGACTGAAAGCGAGCTGGATGATTACTGGAGCCTGGTCGACAGCAACCATGGCCCGCGCATCATGCACA
>NZ_RAZO01000279.1:3136-9501 GCF_004307535.1 Pseudomonas sp. Sample_9 | reverse complement strand
CTGGATGATTACTGGAGCCTGGTCGACAGCAACCATGGCCCGCGCATCATGCACAAATTGATCACTTACATTCCTGAGCGCCGGGTGCAGCGCGAGCGCTGGGTGACGGCCATGCAGCGTGGTGATATTCCTTTGCGGGTCATCGACGGTGCGGTCGATCCGATTTCCGGCGTACACATGGTCGAGCGTTATCACGAGTTGATCCCCGATCCGGACACTGTGCTGTTGCCGGGCATCGGCCACTATCCGCAGACCGAGGCGCCGGTACAGGTGCTCAAGCACTATCTGGCGTTTCGCGATCGTCTGGTTTTGCCTCAGCGCAAGGTGGCGTACTCCTGATTTTCGCCGAGTGCACAAGCTCTCGGCGACCTGACAGTCTCGATCATCCCCCAGCCTTATCGCGCACCATTCAGCCGCAGCCGTGTTCGTTGTGAGCCAAAGCGCCGTGCCTGACACTCGGGGCAATATCCCTTGGCCTGCTGGAGTTGCCGCGATGAATGAACCTGTGCGTTTCGAAGATAAAGTCGTGATTGTCACCGGCGCCGGTGGTGGCCTCGGTCGTGCCCATGCGCTGCTGTTCGCCAGACAGGGCGCCAAGGTGCTGGTGAACGATCTCGGTGGCTCGACACAGGGCGAGGGCGCCAACGCCTCGGCTGCCGACCGCGTAGTGGCGGAGATCCGCGAGGCTGGCGGTATTGCCGAAGCCAACCACGACTCGGTGACTGACGGCGACAAACTGGTACAGAACGCCCTCGATGCCTTCGGCCGCGTCGACGTCGTGGTCAACAACGCCGGGATCCTGCGCGACAAATCGTTTCACAAGATGGACGACGCCGACTGGGATCTGGTCTATCGCGTCCACGTCGAAGGCGCCTACAAGGTCACCCGTGCCGCCTGGCCGCATCTGCGCGAGCAAAACTACGGTCGCGTAATTTTCACTGCGTCGACTTCTGGCATTTACGGCAATTTCGGTCAATCCAACTACGGCATGGCCAAGCTTGGGCTGTACGGGTTGACCCGAACGCTGGCGATCGAAGGGCGCAAGAACAACATTCTGGTCAACGCCATCGCCCCGACCGGCGGCACGCGCATGACCGAGGGCCTGATCCCGCCGCAAGTATTCGAGCAACTGAAGCCGGAACTGGTCAGCCCATTGGTCGTATATCTGGCCAGCGAGCAATGCCAGGAAACGTCCGGCCTGTTCGAAGTCGGCGGCGGCTGGATGGGCAAGGTGCGCTGGGAGCGCAGCCTCGGTGCCGGCTTCGATCCGCGCGAGGGGTTCTCGCCAGAGGATGTGGCGGCGCACTGGCAGCAGATTTGTAATTTCGAGGGCGCGGCGCATCCCAAGGACAATATTGAAGCGTTGAAGGAAATGATGGCGAATTTGCAGAAATATTCGATTTGAAGGTAACGGAGCCACCAGCCCTCGCGGCTGGTGGCTCCAGTTGTCAAATGTATCTTTTTTCTGTCATGAACTTGGGCGGCTTCCAGTTAGGTCCTTTGATAGCCAGGCCCTTTTCTCCCTCCAGCAAGATTCCTGCAGCGAAGAGCCGAGAGTACGATGCTTCCAGGGTCCCATACTCGTTGATCAGGTCTCGATTGTGGCGTCTGATCATCATGTCCAGATGTGGCGTTGCCTGAAGTAACGCGAACACCGTGACTATGTCATCCAGAGGTTCATTTTTAACAATCATCTCAACGGTGCTCATTACCACATCTCCTTCAGCAATTTCTGGTAATCACGTTCTTCCTGCTCCATTGCAGCAGCCAGTGCTTCGGGCGTGTAGAGAAGTGCGGGATCATCTTTTAGCTGGAAATCTTCCAACGTTGCTGTATGCACGTTATTCCAGATCGGTGATCCGATCTCCGGCATCTCAGTATCACCGAAGCCTAAAGCTCTGAATCGTTCGAACTCTCTTATCTCGTGAGTGTAGAAACGTTTGTCGGTGTCCGTAGCTTCGAGTTCTCCACGAGCGATTCGCTCCAGGCGATCAAGCATTACGTCATTGGCAGCTGATTGCGGAAACTTTGAAATGTGTAACTTCACAATGTCCGTTCCTTCCGATGAAACAGCGGCTGTTGCCCACTGCAAATCTGATATTTCATCTCCAATCTCGTCAGGGTTGAAACTACGCCCACTGTGCTTCCCTTCTACGGTCGCCCCTTTATAAGGACTGCTGAACACCACATAAAGCGGCTCAATCCCCGAATCAGCCGGAAACACAATGATGAATCGATCCCAGCCTTCAACCAGGATCGGGTTCAGATCCAGCCGCCCTTCAACCGGAACAAGAGAAGCGCCGGAATAGGCGGGCGAATCGGTATCCACTATTGGCAAGGCGGTCGATTGGTCACCCGGTGAGATAGCCGGTGTCCAGGTCAGCAAGTCGGTGGGCGAGTCCGATAGCGTGATCTGGTATACGTCGTTGAGCAAATCGTATGCGGCATTGAGGACCAGCACACTTGAGCGAATATGGAAGTCGTCACTCGTAGCGACGAACACTTGCGTTCCAGCCCCGAGTCGCCTGACGCCTAGCCCGACCTGCATCTCCAAAGTACCCTGCCGGCCTGCGATGTCACGTAGCGTCTCGGCCGGCTCGGACGACAACTCGGCCAGTGGAACGCTCATGGCGAAGCGTTCGCCGTTGCCCAGAGGTGACGGCATCAACAGCGCTGCGAATCCCATCAGTACCGGACTGCCGAACAGCGCCGTGCCCGTCGCTGTCAGGGTCGCTTTTGCCGTACGTAGCGCATTGAGTATTCCCGCCGAGATAGCCGGGCTGAGCGGGACGGCTGTCGAAGCGAAAGAAACGGCCGGGCCGTTGCTTGCCACTGCTCCAGAAGCCGGAAAGACATGTTTCCTTTCATCCTGTAACCGAGCCTGTTCTGCCGCATGGGCCAGCGCCGCTGCTTCAGCTTTGGCATCTGCCTCGGCCTGGACGATTTTCAACGCAGCCATCCGCTCTTTCTCCCGAGCTTCAGCCTCAGCATTCAGGCGCGCGGTCTCAGCCGCCAGTCGAGCCTGTTCGGCATCGCGACGCTGTTTCTCCGCCAACGCGGCCAGACGTGCCTGTTCGCGTGCGCGGATTTCTTCCTGCTCCCGGTGCACCGCTTCGGCAATGTCACGCTGGCGCTGTTGCTCCGCGGCAATGCGGGCATGTTCTGCAGCTTGGCGTTGCGCCTCTGCCGCTGCCGCCTGGGCCTGATCCTGGGCTTGTACGGTGGCCAGCCAATTGAGTACGCCAGCCTGTTGCTGGTTGAGCAGCGCCAATGTCTGGCCCAGCAGCCGCGCTTCGTGGGCGGCCCGAAAGGACTCGCTCCACAACGCTCTGCTGCGGACCGCTGCGCCATGCGCGCGCCGATTGGCCGATGCCTGATTCAGGTAATCCTTGAAGGTTTTTCCCAGTGGATCGCTGCCATAAAAGCGGTTGGCGATGGCAGTCTGCCGTTGAAACTCGGCGCTCTTGCGTTGAATCAACGTGTTCCTGACGCCCACTTCGCGGGCCAGTGCTGCGGCAGGTGGCAGAGGATTCGTCGGTCCTTCCAGCCTGGTCGCCGCCAGTTCGACCTCAATGGTTTGTGGAATCGAGGCGGTTCTTGCGTTGAATTCCTGTTCCACGGCGACTTGCGTTTCATGCATCAATTCACGCGTCTGCGGATTGGCGCCGGCAGGGCCGAACATGCCGCTGTAGGAGTAATTCATGTCGCGTTCTTTGAATGGTTCGAAGCCATCAGGGCCGAGCTCCCTGATATGTACTGGATCCAGTTCCAACGGTGGAGGCTTTGGCATATTCATATCCTTTTGAATGTGCGTTTTCACTCGCTTGAAAGTGCGCACGGATGGCGATGACATCCGTGTCACCAGCGAATGGTTGAGGTGTTTCAAGTTACATCAGAGTGACGGTTATCAAATCCGAGAAGCCCGTCAGTAACAGGGCCTTGTGTCGAAAGGGTTTTCGCGGGTTTTCATCGATGCAGAAGGAATTCCTCCGAGCTTCGAAGAAATGTCCGACGCGCTGATCGGAAGCGTTGCCGAACCGCTATCCAGCCTTTTTAAACGCCCATAAAAAAGGCCGCTGCAAACGCAGCGGCCAAGGTAAGACGTTGGATCAAGGAGCTACAAATCAACGTCAGTGAACACCGGGGTGATAAACCGGAAAATCGATTTATCCGAAACCTGTAGCCAATCGCAGCCGCATGCAGCGGAGCGGGCTCAGCGCTTTCCGCAATGTCCGGGAAAGCGCGCTCAGAATAAGTGCTTGAGCCTGTAGGAAAAATACCGATTCCGGACATGCACTGTTACGGGGCGCGCAACAGTGGCGTGCCCATGCATGGCGCTGATGATGCGCCATCCAGCCAGTCCATGAACCGCTCCAGCCCACGCCGGGCAAGGCCATTCATCCTTTCGAGCGACAACGCAAATACCTCCTTGGTGCGCTTATCGACCGCAGCGCCCGGCAGTAGGGTGGGGCCTTCTGTCACTCACCGGGGAAGACGCATGACAAAAACAACAATGCGCGCCATCTTCACACCGCAGGCGCTGGCCGCTGCGGTGGCTTTGGGTTGCTGCGCCCAGGCGCACGCGGTCGCCTTCAACATCGGCGAAATCGAAGGCACCTTCGACTCGTCACTTTCGGTCGGCGCGAGCTGGGGCCTGCGCGATGCCGACAGTTCGCTGGTCGGCACGGTCAATGGCGGCAGCGGACAATCGTCCACCGGTGATGACGGGCGGCTGAATTTCAAGAAGGGCGAAACCTTCTCGAAAATCTTCAAGGGTATCCACGACCTCGAACTGAAGTACGGCGATACCGGCGTGTTCGTGCGGGGCAAATACTGGTACGACTTCGAACTCAAGGACGAAGACCGCGAGTTCAAACAGATCAGCGACAGCGGCCGCAAGGAAGGCGCCAAATCTTCCGGCGCGCAGATCCTCGATGCATTCGTCTATCACAACTACGCCATCGCCGATTTGCCCGGCACCGTGCGGGCCGGCAAGCAGGTGGTGAGCTGGGGCGAAAGTACCTTCATCGGCAACTCGATCAACAGCATCAACCCGGTCGACGTCTCGGCATTCCGCCGTCCCGGTGCCGAGATCAAGGAAGGCCTGATTCCGGTGAACATGCTGTTTGGCTCGCAGAGCCTGACCGACAAACTTTCGGTCGAAGGCTTCTACCAACTGGAGTGGGACCAGACCGTTCTCGACAACTGCGGCACGTTCTTTGGCGTCGACGTCGCGGCGGACGGTTGCAACAACGGCTACACCGTCGGCAGTCCGGCGGTGGCGCCACTGGTGCCGCTGACCACCGCGTTCGGCCAAGGCATTCAGGTCACCCGCGAGGGCGTGGTGATCCCCCGTGGCGGTGATCGCGATGCGCGCGATTCCGGGCAGTGGGGCACGGCGCTGCGCTGGCTCGGCGAAGATACCGAATACGGCCTCTACTTCATGAACTACCACAGCCGTACACCGACGGTCGGCACCACCACGGCGGGGCTGTCGACACTGGCGGCGTTGCCAGGCATGGTCGGCATTGCCAACGGCCTCGCGCCTGGCAGCGGTGCGGGGCTGGCGCAGAGCGTGATGCTCGGGCGCGGTCAGTATTACCTCGAATACCCGGAAGACATTCGTCTGTACGGCGCGAGTTTCTCCACCACGCTGCCCACCGGCACCGCGTGGACCGGCGAGATCAGCTACCGGCCGAACGCGCCGGTGCAGGTCAACACCAACGACCTGACCCTGGCGCTGGTCAACCCGATTGCCGGCGGCACCGCATCGCCACTCGCCACTTCGCCGGGTGCCGACAACAAAGGCTACCGGCGCAAGGAAGTCACGCAGATCCAGAGCACCCTCACGCACTTCTTCGATCAGGTGCTCGGCGCCGAACGCCTGACCGTGGTCGGTGAAGCGGCGGTTGTGCATGTCGGTGGTCTGGAGTCACGCAGTGAGCTGCGTTATGGCCGTGATTCGGTCTATGGCCAGTACGGTTTCGGTGGCGATACCGACGGCTTCGTCACCTCGACTTCGTGGGGCTATCGCGCCCGGGCGATTCTCGATTACGCCAACGTCATCGGCGGGATCAACCTCAAGCCCAACCTGTCGTGGTCCCATGACGTCGCCGGTTACGGCCCCAACGGCCTGTTCAACGAAGGTGCGAAAGCCATCAGCGTCGGCGTCGATGCCGACTACCGCAACACCTACACCGCAAGCCTGAGTTACACCGACTTTTTCGGTGGCGACTACAACGTCCTCGAAGACCGTGACTTCGTGGCCCTGAGCTTCGGCGTGAACTTCTGATCTGCCCGAGAAGGATGACTGCAATGCGCAAAACGATTCTGCAATGTGGCGTGCTGGCCTTGAGTCTGCTGGC
>NZ_RAZO01000279.1:0-3036 GCF_004307535.1 Pseudomonas sp. Sample_9 | reverse complement strand
GCGCCAGCGGAAATCTATGAGTCGGCCAAGCGCAGCGCGCTGAACGTCAACGCGATCAACGACGGCAACGGCCTGGCCAATTTCACCGGCAATCGCTACTACGCCTTCCCGATTCCCAAGAACGGCGTCGAGGTGCTGTGGAACCACATCACCCGTTATCACGGTGGCAATCTGCGGCGGATCATCACCCAGGTCACGCCGCAGACCAACGGCAGCTACACGCCGATCCGCTTCGAAGAAGAGATCGCCGTGCCGCAACTGATGAAAGACATCGACCCGGAAAAAGCCGCCAACGTGCTGACCTTCTTCAAGCAATCGGTGACTGCTCCGGCGCGGCTGGCCGGTAACGTGCTGCTGGTGCACGAAACCCTCGATCAGGTGAAGGAACCGCGTCTGGCGTGGATCTACAACGCCGGTCAACGCCGCGTACGTCGGGCACCGCAAGTGGCCTATGACGGTCCGGGTACCGCGGCCGATGGCCTGAGGACTTCCGACAACTTCGACATGTTCTCCGGCGCGCCGGATCGCTACGACTGGAAACTGGTCGGCAAGAAGGAAATGTACATTCCCTACAACAGCTACAAACTCGACTCGCCGAAGCTCAAGTACGACGATATCGTCAAGGCCGGGCATATCAATCAGGACCTGACCCGTTACGAACTGCACCGCGTCTGGGAAGTGATCGGCACGGTGAAACCGAACGAGCGGCACATCTACGCCAAGCGCCACATGTACATCGACGAGGACAGCTGGCAAGTGGCACTGGCCGATCACTACGACGGTCGCGGGCAACTGTGGCGCGTCGCCGAAGGTCACGCGCAGTACTACTACGATCATCAGGCCCAGGCCTACACGCTGGAAGCGCTCTACGACATCATTGCCGGCCGCTACATTGCGTTGGGCATGAAGAACGAAGAGAAGCACAGCTTCGAATTCGGCTTTGAAGCCAAGGCCGCGGATTACACACCCTCGGCCCTGCGCGCCGAGGGTGTGCGCTAACGCTTGAACTGCACCGCTGGACAAAAGGCGACCGCACGGTCGCCTTTTTTTATGGCCATCAATCAGCGTGCTGAATACTCGTCAACAAGGGCGCGGGAGAGGGCTAGGGTGAGCGCACAACGATAAGAAGGCTCAGCCGATGACCGCCATGACCCCGTGCCTGGATCGACCCGGATTTTTGCCCAGGCTTTCTTCGCATCATCAACCTCGCAGCCGTTTGAGCGCACCTTTACTGGCATCCAGCGCGCGGGTGAAGCTGTTGTGCGCGCCCGCGGGCAGTGGCAAAACCGCACTGCTCACCGAATGTCTTCTGCAGGTGCGTACGGAGTGCGAGGCAATCTGGCTGCCGCTGGCAGGCGCGGCGCTCAGCACCGAAGAATTCTGCCTGCGTCTGAGGCGGGCGCTCGGGCTTGTCGAAGGCCTTGACGAAACGCAACTGATGGCGGAGCTGGCCCATTGGTCGAAACCGACTTCGCTGTTTATTGACGATTACAGTCGTCTGCCGGATCCGGCTCTGGATGCGTTGTTTGATCGCTTGCTGGCAATCAGCAGCCCGGCGCTCACCTGGTGGATCAGCACTCGCCGCCGGCCGCAGTGCAACTGGCCGCGGCTGTTGCTCGATGATGAACTCTACGAATCCGAACCCGCCAGCCTGGCGCTGACTCACGATGAGGTGGTATCGGTGTTGCGCCATTTGCCGCCAGATCAGGCGGACCGTGTCGCTGGCCGCATCATTCAGCGTACCGGTGGCTGGTGCGCGGGGGCGCGCATGGCACTCCTGCAAAAATGTGACTGGTCGCAAAACCCGCAACCACAGCAGCGTGTCGACACTCTTCTGGATTATCTGCAGCACGAACTCTTCAGCAACCTGACGCCGGAGCAGGACGAGGCATGGCGTGTTCTGGCGCACCTGCCACGGTTCAATGCGTCGTTGTGCGAGCATTTGTTCGGCCCCGGCGAAGGCGCCCGGCTGCTGCATGATCTGCAAGTGCTGGGCTGCTTTATCGAGCCATGGCAGGAGTCCGCCGATTGGTTGCAGGTCTTCCGGCCGCTGTCGCGAATCATGCAGGCGTCGCACTGGCCATGTGCACGCTCCTGGCACCGGCGCGCCTGTCAGTGGTTCACTGCGGCGCAGGATTGGCGAGCAGCGTTCGAGCAAGCGTTGTTGGCCGAGGAGTACGAAACCGCCGTCAGCCTGTTGCAGCATTTCAACTTCGAAGACTTGTTCGAGGACCAGGCGGTCGTCCTGCTGTTGCGCTTGCACGAGCAGCAAAGTCAGGAGCTGACCCTGATGACACCGCAGCTGGTCGGACTGGTCACGGGCGCCTTATTGTTTGCCGGGCGATTTCAACAGGCCGGGCAATGCATGGCCCATCTCGGCCGCTTCATGCCGCAGCCGACAGCGCAACTGGAGCAGCAACTCTTGGCCCGCTGGCAGGCGCAACAGGGTTGGCTTTGCCACCTGCAAGGGCAAATGGAGCCGGCGCGCGCCTGTTTTCAGGAGGCGTTGTCAGCGCTGGCTGACGATGCCTGGCAGGCGCGTGTGATGTGCCTGTCGGGACTGACCCAGCAGGCGTTGCTGTGCGGTGAACTCGATCAGGCCCACGCCCTCAACCGCGAGGCGTTGTGCCTGGCACGCGCGCATGGCTCCCTGTTGTTCGAGGGGTTGCTGGAGCTTGATCATGCGCAATGGCTTGAGCAGCGAGGAGCGCCTGTACGCGCTGAAAGTCTGCTGGTGGACATCGAGCAATTGCTGCGTCAGCGCACTATGGTGCCCACGCCGCTGCTGGGGCGGATTGCCCTGCGACGCGGACGGCTGGCGCTGTGCATGGGGCTTGAAGAGCAGGCTGCGCAGCTGTTCAGCCAAGGTCTTGAGGATTGCTTGCGCAGCCAGGACAAGCGGGTCCTCTATGGTTATCTGGGGCAGGCGCAACTGGCCGGTAATCGCGGTGATTACGCGTGCGCTTTCGAGCGCCTGCGCGAGGCCGAAAGGGTCATGCAGCAGCGGCAGATTCCCGATACGGTCTATCGCGGTGT
>NZ_RAZO01000128.1:0-17120 GCF_004307535.1 Pseudomonas sp. Sample_9 | reverse complement strand
TCGGCGTCAGGGTCAGCGACACCACCAGGGAAATCAGGATCGCCACCGCCAGGGTGATGGCGAATTCGCGGAACAGGCGCCCCACCACGTCGGCCATGAACAGTAGCGGAATCAGTACGGCGATCAGCGACAGCGTCAGGGAAATCAGGGTGAAGCCGATCTGCTTGGCGCCCTTGAGCGCGGCCTGCATCGGGCTGTCACCCTCTTCGATGAAGCGCGAAATGTTCTCGAGCATGACGATGGCATCGTCCACCACGAAACCGGTGGCAATGGTCAGCGCCATCAACGTCAGGTTGTTCACCGAGAACCCGGCGAGGTACATCACGCCAAAGGTGCCGATCAGCGACAGCGGCACGGCCACCGAGGGAATGATCGTCGCACTGGCGCGGCGCAGAAACAGGAACGTGACCATGACCACCAGCGCGATGGCGATCAGCAGTTCGTGTTGCACGTCGGTGACCGAGGCACGGATGGTCTGGGTGCGGTCTGTGAGCACAGTGACGTCGAGGCCGGCCGGGAGGTTGTCGGTGATACTTGGCAGCAAGGCCTTGATGCGGTCGACCACTTCGATAACGTTGGCGCCCGGCTGACGCTGGATGTTCAGCAACACCGCCTGATTCTGGTTGGCCCACGCGGCCAGACGCTCGTTCTCGGCGCCATCGACGATTTCCGCGACGTCCTTGAGCCGCAACGGCGCGCCGTTCTTGTAGGTCAGGATGAGGTTGGCGTAATCCTCGGGCGAGGTCAGTTGGTCGTTGGCATCGAGCATCGACACCCGGGTCGGGCCATCGAAGTTGCCTTTCGGCTGGTTGACGTTGGAGGCACCGATCAGCGTGCGCACGTCCGACAGGTTGAGGCTGTTGGCCGCCAGCGCTTCGGGGTTGACCTTGATTCGTACCGCCTGACGCTGGCCACCAGCGATACTGACCATGCCGACGCCGCTGATCTGGGCGATCTTCTGCGCCATGCGCGTATCGACCAAGTCATTGAGCTTGGGCAGCAGCATGGTTTTCGAAGTGATGGCCAGGGTCAGCACCGGGGTGTCCGCCGGGTTGACCTTGTTGTACACCGGCGGCGCCGGTAGGTCGGTGGGCAGCAGGTTGGTCGCGGCGTTGATCGCGGCCTGCACCTGCTGTTCGGCGACGTCCATGTTGATGTCGAGGCTGAAACGCAGGGTCAGTACCGAAGCGCCGCCGGAGCTGGTCGAAGCCATTTGCGTCAGGCCCGGCATTTGCCCGAACTGGCGCTCAAGCGGCGCGGTGACGGCGCTGGTCATTACGTCCGGACTGGCGCCGGGGTACAGGGTCATGACGCGGATGGTCGGGTAATCGACCTGCGGCAAGGCCGAAACCGGCAGCAGGCGATAAGCGATCAGGCCGGCCAGGACAATGGCCAGCATGCTCAGGGTGGTGGCTACCGGACGGAGGATGAACAGCCGCGAAATGTTCATGCGCCCTTCTTGGCCTTTTCAGCGGTGGTCGCATCGGGATTGGCGGCGGATTTGCCTTGCAGGTGTTCGGTCGGCGAGGTCGGCACTTCGCTGCTGTCATTGACCACTTCGACTTCGCTGCCCTCCTTCAGGCGATCGGTGCCTTCAAGCACAACGCGATCACCCGCGGCGAGGCCTTCGGTGACCACGGTGTTGTCACCGTCGCTGGCACCGATTTTCAGTTGGCGAATGGTGACTTTCTTATCGCCGTCCAGCGCATAGACAAAGGTGCCATTGGTGCCGAACTGGATCGCAGCCGACGGCGCCAGCACTACACCTTTGAGCGTGTCTGCCAGCAAATGGACGTTGACGAACTGGTTGGGAAACAGCGACTGGTCGCGATTGTCGTAACGGGCCTTGAATTTCAAAGTGCCGGTAGCGACGTCAATTTGGTTGTCGAGGCTTTGCAGCACGCCAGTGGCTTGCAGCTTGGTGTCGCCGCGATCCCAGGCTTCGGCAGGCAACTTGGCGCCGCTGCGGTAACGGGCCAGCACGGTGTCGAGGCTGTTCTCCGGCAAAGTGAAGGCCACGCTGATCGGTTGCGTCTGGGTGATCACCGCGAGGAACGTGGTGTCGTTGGCGGCGACGAGGTTGCCGACGTCGACCTGACGCAGACCGACGCGACCGGCAATCGGCGCGCGGATCTTGGTGAATTCGAGATTGAGCTTGGCATCGTTGACCGCTGCCTGATTCGTCTTGACCGTGCCCAAGTATTGGCCGACCAGCGCTTCGGCGGTGTCGAGGGTCTGTTTGGCGATGCTGTCTTCTTTATACAGACCGCGGTAGCGCTCGACGTCGACCTGGGCGTTTTTCAGTTGCGCCTGATTCTGCAGCAGTGTGCCTTCGGCCTGGAGCAAAGCGTTCTGGTAAGGACGCGGATCAATCTCGGCCAGCAGGTCGCCCGCCTTGACCATCTGCCCTTCTTCGAAATGAATCTTCACCAGTTCGCCGCCCACCCGGCTGCGCACGTTGATGGTATTGAGCGCGGTGACCGTGCCCAGTGCCTTGTAATACAGCGGGAAGTCGCCCTTCACCGCCGGCGCCACACGCACCGGAATCGGCCCGGTACCGCCGCCGAAGCCCGGCCGCATCATCCCCGAGCGCCCGGTATGGCCGGCGGCCGCTTTGTCGCCGCCCGCCTTGTCAGCAGAGCCGGCGGGCCAGAATTTCCAGCACAGGACGGCGATGACCAACAGGACCAGCAGGCTGATCAGCCAGCGACGGGATTTGCGGGGGGACGATTGCATTGAGTTATTGACCATTGGGCGCGTGGGCTTCTATTACGGGAGGCTGAACGATAAGCACTGAGTGGATTTAAGCAAAGCAGCTTTACCGGCAATTTACCTTCCACTTACGTTTCAAGGTGTGAGGCAAAACCCTGATACACAAATGAAAACGGCCTGGACAGGGCCAGGCCGTTAACAATTGTAAAAGCCTTACTTGAGAACGGACAGTGCCGCTTCGTAGTTAGGCTCTTCGGCGATTTCCTTGACCAGTTCGCTGTGCAGGACGGTGTCGTTTTCGTCCAGCACCACAACGGCGCGAGCGGTCAGGCCTTTCAGTGGACCGTCAGCAATCGCCACGCCGTAGTTTTCGATGAACTCGCTGCCGCGCAGGGTCGACAGGTTCTGTACGTTTTCCAGACCTTCGGCGCCGCAGAAGCGCGCCTGGGCGAACGGCAGGTCAGCAGAGATGCACAGCACCACGGTGTTGCTGATGTCGTTGGCCTGGGCGTTGAACTTGCGCACGGAGGTGGCGCAGGTCGGGGTGTCGACGCTTGGGAAGATGTTGAGGACTTTGCGCTTGCCGGCGAAGTCTTTCAGGGTGACGTCGGACAGATTGCCGGCTACCAGGGAAAAGGCTGGCGCCTTGGAACCGGCTTGTGGCAACTGGCCGTTGACTTGAACCGGATTGCCTTTGAGGGTGACTTGAGCCATGACTTGAGTCCTTCTGTTTTTTGATTGGAAAGCATGCAAGAGGCGGAAGTTAACCACGAAATCGGCTGACGACCCATGCCCCGTTGGAAATTGTTGGGCGCTCGGCTGCGAGATTGTATACAACCTCCCTGTGCGAGCGAGCCTGATCGCGAAATCTGGTATCGATATCAGAAACGTGTGTCAACTGGACTACCGCTTTCGCGAGCAGGCTCGCTCCCACAGAAGTTTGCAGTTGCCGCCAAAACCACCTTCGATTCAGCCCGGCTCCGACGATTAGAGGTGTGATATGTGCACCGCGTCGCCCGCACCAACGAATTAATTCCTTCGACTGGCTAACCCCCGATTAGCTGCTAGTTTCAGAAGGACGTGTCCTACAGGCTTGATTAGCAAAGGGATAACGCAGTAGCGGCGCAACAGTGCTCAGTTGTCCGGAAAAACACCATGGAATCGGGAAATGATCAGCAGTCGAGCCGGGAATAGAGGACTTCTGCCGGGGCCGGGTGGCGCGGCGTTCGCCATGCTCAAGCCTCGGAGCGGGCGTCTCCTCCTCTTGCTGTGCCTGGGCGCCAGTCCATCGCTGTTCGCCGCAGAAGGTGGCGTCGGCCGGCCGATCACCGGCCAGCAAGTGTTCGCCAATGCTGGCATCGTGCCGCCGGAGCCGGGATGGGTGATGTCGTTGACCAGCATCTGGTACGACGGCTCGCTCAAGGGCAGCGACGGCGCACCGATTTCCGGCGCGATCAGTGGCGGGATCGACATGAAAGTCTCCTACACCATGGCCAACTTCACTCATGTCTGGAACACCGGCAAGGGCCGCTGGAATTTCGCTTCGGCAATGGGCCTGCCGGTGCAATACACCGACATCAAGGCGAGCATCACCGGCCCGCGCGGGCGCACGTTGGGTGACAGCGATTCCGGCACGCAGTTTGCCGATGCGCTGATCACCCCGCTCGCCGCCGGTTATCACTTCGACGAACTCAATCATCTCTCGCTGTCGCTACCGATCTACGTGCCGACCGGTGCCTATAACAAGGATCGCCTGGCCAATCCCGGACAGAACAATTACACGTTCATGCCGACCGTGGCCTTTACCCATCTCGACGGCAAGGGCGGCGAGTTCACTTTGTCCAGCGGGCTGGAGTTCTACACCGAGAACGACGCTACCGATTATCGCAACGGCAACATCTTCACCCTCGACGCCCTCTGGACTCACGGCTTGGGCAATGGCTGGAACGCCGGACTTGCCGCTGGCTACGTGCGGCAACTGACTGACGACAAAGGCCAGACCGCCGATGTCTTCAACGGCTATCGCGGCCGTTCGGTCGGCGCCGGCCCGGTAATTGGCTGGGCCGGAAAATTCGCCGATGCCCAGGCCAATATCAGCGCGCGCTGGGTGCCGGAGTTCGACACCAAGAACCGCCCCGAAGGCAATGGCTTCAGCGTCAATCTGACCCTGGCGTTTTTCTAGACCCGGACACAAAGGACTGCCCATGACAGCGCTCACCGACCTCAACGCCCTGCAAGCCAGCATCGCCGAAGCGGTGCTCGGCCAGGATCAAGTCATCCGGCAGATTCTGCTCGGGCTGTTGGCCAATGGTCATTTGCTCCTGGAGAGTCTGCCCGGGCTGGCCAAGACACGCACGGTCAAGGCACTGGCCAAACACCTTGATGCCAAGATGAGCCGCATCCAGTTCACCCCCGACCTGTTGCCCTCGGACATCACTGGCGCCGAGGTGCTGCACCAGGTCGACGGCAAAAACGAGATCCGATTCCAGCCCGGCCCGCTGTTCGGCAATCTGATCCTCGCCGACGAAATCAACCGCGCCCCGGCCAAGGTCCAGGCGGCGCTGCTCGAAGCCATGGAGGAGCGCCAGATCACGGTGGCCGGCAACAGCCATGCGCTACCGGAGCTGTTCATCGTGGTGGCGACGCAGAACCCGATCGAGCAGGAAGGCACCTACCCACTGCCGGAAGCGCAGATGGACCGTTTTCTGATGAAGGTGCTGCTCGATTACCCCAGCGCCGAAAACGAAAGCCAGGTGCTGCGCCTGCTGCGCAACGAAGAGATTGCCCAAGGTGCGAGCACCACGCCGGTGAAGAATTTCACTTTGCCGCAGGAGGTGATTTTTGCTGCGCGCAAGGAAGTCAGCGCCGTCCACGTTTCACCGGCCATCGACACCTACCTGATCGACCTGATCAACGCCACCCGCCACCCCGCCGACTACGACGAAGACCTCGCACGCTGGATCGCCATTGGTGCCAGTCCCCGTGGCGGCATTGGCCTGGACCGCTGCGCCCGCGCCGATGCGTGGCTGCAGGGGCAGGATTTCGTTTCGCCGGACAACGTCCGCGCGGTGGTCCATCCGGTGTTGCGCCATCGTTTGCAGCTGAGTTACGACGCCGTAGCCGATGGCGTCAGCGCCGATCAGGTGCTCGACCGGATTCTCGACAAAGTGGCGATTCCCGCATGAACGACGAAGGTCTGGTCTACGTCTCTCTGGCGCAACTGATGGCGCTGGAGTTCAAGGCCCGTGACCTGAGTTTTCTTGCCCGGCAGCCGCAGGGCAGCATCCTCGCCGGCAACCACGCCTCACGGCTGCGCGGTCGCGGGCTGAATTTCGACGAGTTGCGCCGCTACCAACCGGGCGATGACCTGCGCCACCTCGACTGGCGCGCTTCGTTGCGTACCGGCAAACCGGTGGTGCGCACTTTCACCGAAGAACGCGACCGCCCGGCCCTGATCGTGGTCGACCAGCGCATGTCGATGTTCTTCGGCTCGCAGCGCAGCTTCAAATCGGCAGTCGCCGCCGAACTCACCGCGCTGGCGGCGTGGATGGTTTTTCACGCCGGGGATCGGGTTGGCGGTCTGGTCTTCAACGACCAGCGTATCGACAGCATCGCGCCGTTGCGCAGTCGCAAGCGTGTCGAAGCGCTGCTCAGCCGCGTAGTGCAGCAAAACCGCGCGCTGAACGCCGGTAATCCCGACGCTGAAGATGAAGATCAATTGGACAAAGCCTTGCAGCGCTGCGTCGGCGTGGCCGGGCACGACCATTTGATCTGTATCGTAAGCGACTTTGCCGGCGCCGGTGAACGCACCTTGCAATTGATGCGGCAGCTGTCGGCGCACAACGATGTGATTGCCTTGCAGGTCTATGATCCGCTGGCGCTGAAACTGCCGAACAACGGTCGCCTGCTGGTCACCCAGGGCGAGTTGCAGGTCGAACTGGCGATCGAGAAACGTAACGTGCATCAGCCGCTGGGGGATTTTCTCAGCGGGCGGCTCAAGGACGTCGCCAGCCTGCTGCGCCGCAGTCAGGTGCCGCTGATGATGATCAGCACCGCCGAGGACGCCCATGGGCAACTGCGCGCCGAACTGGGCAAAAGCGCCGGGGGCGCGCGATGAACCCGAATATCCCCAGCATCGATCAGCTCAAGGAGTTGGCCCTGCCCGCGCCCGTCAGCTATGCGCCGCAAACGTGGGGCTGGTGGCTGTTGCTGGCGGTGCTGATACTCGCCGCGCTGTTGCTCGGCCTGCGCAGATACTGGCAATGGCGCCGCGACCGCTATCGCCGTGAAGCTCTTGCCCGACTGGCACAGTTGCGCGGCCGCAGTGACGACCTCAATGCCCTGCGCGAATTGCCAGAGCTGCTCAAACGCACGGCCCTGTCCATGCCCACTCGATCGCGGCGCTGGAATGCATTCCCTGTGGGAGCGAGCCTGCTCGCGAAGACGTCAGCGCATGCAATACCTCGACCCACTGACACAGCGCTTTCGCCAGCAGGTTCGCTCCAACAAGGGCCGGCGGCGCTTGGCAGAGATGACTGGCAGGATTTTCTGCAACGGCACTGCAAAAACAGAATGCCTGCCGACTTCAGCACGCAACTGGCCCAACTCGCCTACGCGCCGGACCCCGTATTGCGCGCCCTCCCCGCAGCGCAACGGCAAATGCTCTTCGACAGCTGCCAATACTGGGTGGAGCATCACCATGTGGCAGCTTGATTACCCCTGGTTGTTACTCCTGCTGCCGCTGCCCTGGCTCGCTTACCGTTTTTTGCCCGCTTACAACGAAGCCCGCAGTGCCGTGCGCGTACCGTTTTTCGGCGCGATGAGCCGCGCGGTCGGCGAAGCGCCAGGCACCGCGGGCAGTCGGCGCAATCGCTGGCAACTGCTGCTGAATGTGCTGGTGTGGGCGCTGATTCTGCTGGCCGTGTCACGTCCGGTGTATGTCGAAAAGCCAATCGAACGCCAGCAACCGGTGCGGGACCTGATGCTCGCCATCGACCTGTCGCAGTCGATGGAAACCGAGGACTTTACTAACGCTCAGGGCGACAAAATCAATCGCCTGGCAGCGGTCAAAGGCGTGGTGCAAGGCTTCATCGACAAACGCAAGGACGACCGCATCGGCCTGATCGTATTTGGCAGCGGTGCCTATCCACAGGCTCCGCTGACCCTCGATCACGCCAGCCTGTCGTTGTTGCTGGCCGATACCGGGATAGGCATGGCCGGCCCCAACACAGCGATCGGCGATGCGATCGGGCTCAGCCTGAAATTGCTCGATAAGGCCCATGAGCAGGAAAAAGTCCTGATTCTGCTGACGGATGGCAACGACACCAGCAGCGCGATCACCCCGGATCACGCCGCTGAAATGGCTGCCAACAAAGGCGTGGTCATTCACACGATCGGCATCGGCGACCCCGATGCGTCAGGAGAAGCGAAGGTCAATCTGCAAGGCCTCGAACAGATCGCCAATATCACCGGCGGCCGCTTCTTCCGCGCTGAAGACCGCGCGGCGCTGGATCAGGTCTACACCACCCTCGACCAGCTCACTCCGCATCAGGTGAAAACCCTCAGCCATCAACCGCAACGGGAATTGTTTTATTGGCCGCTGGGCGCAGCGTTGCTGTTGTTGGCGCTGTATCAGCTCGGCGCCCTTTTACGCCCGAACCTGACGGTTGCGCGGCAGCGGCAGGAGGCCTGAAATGGAGATCAACCTGAGCGATTTCCACTTCCTGCGCCCGCTGTGGCTGTTGCTTGCGCTGTTCGGCGCAATGCTGCCACTGATCTGGCGCCGCAGCCGCGACCTGCAAAAACGCCTGCGCGGCAATATCGCCGAACACTTGCTGCCGCACTTGTTGATCACCCCGCAGGATCACCAGCGCTGGCGCCCGGTGCACCTGCTCTGTGCGCTGCTGATCCTCGGCGCACTCGCCGCGGCCGGGCCGACGTGGGAACAGGATCGCCCGGACTTTCTCGAGAACCGCGCACCACTGATCGTTGCCGTCGACCTTTCGCCCTCGATGGACGCCAACGATGTGCAGCCGACGCGGCTGGAGGCGGTCAAGCACAAGCTGCATGAGCTGCTGCAACGTCGCGCCGCTGCGCGGACCGCACTGATCGCCTATGCCGGCAGCGCGCATCTGGTGTTGCCACCGACCGACGATCCGGCGCTGCTCGACAGCTTCATCCAGGCCCTGGGCACGGGCTTGATCGACAAACCCGGCAAGAACGTCGCCGCCGTGATCGATCAAGCGAAACGCTTGCTCAGCGCCGAGAACACCCCGGGCAGTCTGCTGCTGATGACTGATGGGGCCGATACCACGCAACTCGATGATCTGCAAAAACACCTCGACGGCAGTGCCTTGCAGGTTCTGGTTCTGGCGGTGGGCAGCGAAGACGCGGGCGTCATCACTACCGCCAGCGGCCAACCGAAAATCGACAGCAGCGGACGACCAGTGCTCGGCAGTTTCGATCAGGCGGCCCTCAAGCAATTGGCCTCGGCCGTCGACGCGCCGCTCGGCAGCCTGACCCTCAATAACGATGACCTGGAGTGGATCGAGTTGCACGCCCGCCAACACTTCCAGAGCGCCAGCGCCGAACAGCGCGAATTGCACTGGAAGGACGCCGGATACTGGCTCTGCTGGCCATTGCTGTTACTGGCGCTGTTCAGCGTACGCAAAGGCTGGAGCGTCAACTGGATGCCGGCGCTGTTTTTGGCCGTAGGGTTGGGCTGGCCTGCGGCGCCGGCGCAGGCCAACGCCCTCACCGATGCGTTTTTCACCCGCGACCAACAAGGCCGCTGGGCGTTTGAGCATGATCGTTTGCCCGAAGCCGCGGCGCTGTTCGTCGACCCGTACTGGAAAGGCGTCGCGGCCTATCACGCTGCCGATTACGACTTGGCAATGGCGACCTTCGCCCGCCTGGACACGCCGCAGGCGTACTTCTACCTGGGCAACATTTATGTGCGCCGCTTCAAGTTCGATCAGGCGATTGCCGCCTACAGCGAGGCGTTGAAACTGCAGCCGCAATTTACCGAAGCGAGCGCCAATCTGGCCTTGGCTCAGGCACTGCTCAAGGACACCGAAAGCGCCGAGAAAAACGCTCCGCAAACCAAACCCGATGAAGTCAGATTCGACAAGGCACCCGGTAAAGGTCAGAGCAAAAAGGTCGAGACCCAGCAAGCGGCGTCCGACGCGCTGTGGCTGGAGAACCTGACCACCTCGCCGGCGAAGTTTCTACGGCAGAAATTCAGTCTGCAGGATCAGCAGGGAGATCGGCCATGAACCGTATTGCGGCCTTCGCGAGCAGGCTCGCTCCCACAGGAAAACCGTGGACTCCAAGTGGGAGCGAGCCTGCTCGCGAAGAGGCCCGGACGCTCAGCGCAAAGCTCAGCGCCCTGCTGCTGACCAGCCTGCTGTCTCTGAATGTTTTTGCCGCCCCAGCGCAACTGAAAGTCCAGGCTCACCTCAACCCCAGCGAAGGCGCGATGGTCGGCGGCCTGGTCGAACTGCAACTCGACGTGCTCACCGACACCTGGTTCACCAGCGCCGCCACCCTGCCCGATCTGCAACTCGACGGTGCGCTGGTAATGCCGCCGAACGGCCAGGCGCAGCATCTGACCCAGACCATCGATGGCCAATCGTTCAATGGCTTGCGCTATAGCTATCTGATCACGCCCAACGTCGCGCGCAGTTTCGATATCCCGGCGCTGACCGTACGCGCCAGACTGGGCCAGGCCACTGAAGAAATCAGCGCACAAAGCCAGCCGCTGAGTTTCAGCGCCGCCCAGCCGCCCGGTTTCGCGCCCGGGGAGACGCCTTTGGTCGCCAGTGGGTTGCGCTTGAAACAGATCGTTACCAATTCGGCCACGCCGCTGAAAGTCGGCGATAGCATCACCCGTGAGCTCACCCTGCAAGCCGATGGCGCGCTGGCGATGGCGCTGCCGATTCCGACCTTCAGTGATGTCGCCGGCTTGAGTCGCTACGCGAAGACGCCACAAGTCAAAGCGCTGGATGACGGTCGCGGCAATATCCTTGGCGGTCAACGCGTCGACAGCGCCAGCTATCGCATCGACAGCGCCGGTACTTACACGCTGCCAGCCATCCGCGTGAAATGGTGGGATTCCGCTGCGAAGCAGATCCGTAGCGCTGAGGTGCCGGCCGTGAGCTTCGAGGCCGCAGCCAACACCGCCTATAAACCGGTGTTTTCGCTCGCCGAAGACCTCAGGCAACTGCAACAGAAGCACTTGCACTTCTCCAGCCGCTGGCTGCTCTGGCTGGCGCTGGCGGTCGGCCTCGCCGTCGGTGTGTACTTGCTGCGGCCCGTCGCCGCTCGCGCCCATCAACGCTGGCTCGCACATAAACGGGCGAAGCAATTGGCCTGGCAGCATTCGCCCGCTTTCGCCTGGCAACAGATCGCCCCGCAACTGCAAGCCAGGCCGGCGCAACTGACCGCGCTGTACCTGTGGCTGCGGCGTAGTCGTCTGGGCTTGAAACTCACGGGCGCCGGTCCGCGCTTGCAGGGATTGTTACGCGGGCTTTACGGCCGTCAGTCTGCCGCCGATCAAACACTTGTTCAGCTTCGCCAATCGTTGTCTACGCTTCAAAGTCAGGTCGCCCGGCAACAGGCGAAACCCGCACCGGCCCTGCGCCCGCTCAACCCTGTGCATGAGAAGGACTTCACATGATCAACCCGTTGCTGCGTCGCCAACGTTTCGGTTTCGCCCTGCTGTTGACACTGGTTCTGCCCCTGCTGGCACAGGCGAATGAACCGCTGCCGTCATGGAACGAGGGCCCGGCCAAAAAGAGCATCATCGAGTTCGTCCAGGCCGTGACCGACCAGAGCAGCAAGGACTTCGTCAAACCGGCCGATCGCATCGCCGTGTTCGACAATGACGGCACCTTGTGGAGCGAACAACCGGCGTACTTCGAATTGCTGTTTGCCTTCGACGAGGTCAAGCGCACCGCCGCACAACACCCGGAATGGAAAACCACACAGCCGTTCAAAGCAGTGCTGGAAAATGATCACAAAGCCCTCGCCGCGTCGGGCATGGAGGGTTTGCTGAAGATCGTCGGCGCCACCCACAGCGGCATGACCACCGAAGCCTTCGATGACTACGCGAAAACCTGGTTCAGCCAGGCCCGCCACCCGAAAACCGGCAAGCCCTACACGGAAATGATCTTCCAGCCGATGCTGGAAATGCTCGACTACCTGCGCAGCCAGAACTTCAAGACCTACATCGTTTCCGGCGGCGATACCGGCTTCATGCGCGCCTTCGCCGAGAAGGTCTACGGCATCCCGCCGGAACAGGTGATCGGTACCACGTTCGTCACCTCTTACCAGTTCAAGGACGGCAAAGCGTCGATCGTGCGCACGCCGAAAGTTGCGCACAACGATGACGGTCCGGGCAAACCGGTCAGCATCGATGCGGTCATCGGTCGGCGGCCGATCCTCGCCTTTGGCAACTCCGACGGCGACCTGCAAATGCTGCAGTGGACCGCCGCCGGGCCGGGCAAGCGCCTGATGGGGCTGGTGCACCACACCGATGCCAAGCGCGAGTGGGCTTATGACCGGCAATCGAATATCGGCCGACTCGACAAGGCCCTCGATGAAGCGAATTCCCGTGGCTGGACGGTGGTGGACATGGCGTCGGAATGGCGCCGGATCTATCCGTTCGATCCGCCGGCAACCGAGCAAGTGCAATAAGAAAGCGTGATGCAGGAGAGCAGTAAACGTTTGTCGCAAAAAACGACCCCCGTGCAAAAGGAGCAAGTCAGATGACTCGCATACGCAAGTGGCTACCGAAACTCGCCCTGGTGGCAACCTCGGTGATGGCGCTGTCGGCAACCGCCACAGCGGCTGAAAAACCCAACATTCTCGTGATCTTCGGCGACGACATCGGCCAGACCAACATCAGTGCCTATTCCATGGGCGTGGTCGGATACAAGACGCCGAATATCGACCGTATCGCCAAAGAAGGCATGATCTTCACCGATTACTATGCCGAAAACAGTTGCACGGCCGGACGCTCGTCGTTCATCACCGGGCAGACGCCATTGCGGACCGGCTTGTCCAAGGTCGGCATGCCCGGGGTCCCGGTGGGCTTGCAGCCACGCGATGTGACCATTGCCCAAGCGCTGAAAGCCCAGGGCTATGCCACGGGTCAATTCGGCAAGAACCACTTGGGCGACAAAGACGAATATCTGCCGACCAACCATGGTTTCGACGAGTTTTTCGGCAACCTGTATCACCTCAACGCCGAAGAGGAACCGGAGCGTCCGTACTGGCCCAAGGATGATGCCGAGTTCGTCAAGGCCGCCTCGCCTCGTGGCGTGATCCACAGTTTTGCCGACGGCAAGATTGAAGACACCGGCGCGCTGACCAAGAAACGCATGGAGACCATCGACGACGAAACCACTGCGGCAGCGCAAGCGTTCATCGAGAAACAGGCCAAGGCGGACAAACCGTTCTTTGTCTGGATGAACACCACACGCATGCATGCCTTCACTCACGTGCGCGAATCCATGCAAGGCCAAAGCGGCATGGTCGGCAACGAATATGCCGATGGCATGCTCGAGCATGACGGCGACGTCGGCAAGCTGCTCAAGACACTGGATGACTTGAAGCTGACCGAGAACACCATCGTTGTCTACACCACCGACAACGGCCCGAACCAATGGTCGTGGCCTGACGCTGCAACGACGCCGTTCCGCAACGAGAAAAACTCGAACTGGGAAGGCGCATACCGGGTACCGGCGATGATTCGCTGGCCGGGCAAAGTCAAGGCAGGCGAAGTCTCCACGCAGATGTTCTCCGGTCTGGACTGGTTCCCGACACTGTTGGCCGCCGTGGGCGACACCGACATCAAGGACCGCTTGCTCAAGGGCGCCGACATCGGCGGCAAGAACTTCAAAGTGCACCTGGACGGCTATAACCAGCTGGACTACCTGACGGGTAAAACCGACAAGAGCGCGCGCAAGGAGTTCTACTACTTCAACGATGACGGTGCGTTGGTCAGCATGCGTTTCAATGATTGGAAACTGGTGTTCTGTGAGCAGCGCGCGCCCGGCGGACTGCAGGTGTGGAGCGAACCGTTCACCTGCCTGCGTGTGCCGAAAATGTTCAACCTGCGCATGGACCCGTACGAACGCGCCGATGTCGTGTCCGACCAGTACTATGACTGGCTGACGAAAAACGACTATCTGATTTTCGACGGTACCCGCCGCGCGGCGAAGTTCCTGCAGACCTTCGTCGACTATCCACCTAGCCAGCGTCCGGCGAGCTTCAGCATCGACCAGATCCGCGAGGATGTGGACCGCCGTATCGAAGAAAAAATGAAGAAAGCCCAGTAATAGCGCTGTACCGCCGCTCGCCTTCATCGGCGGGCGGCCCTGTTTTCAACAAGCGACCGGGTCGGTTTCGTTCGCGAGCAGGCTCGCTCCCACAAGGTTTTCTGCGATCGTTCCCACGCTCTGCGTGGTAACGCAGCCCGGGACGCTCTGCGTCCAATGCCGAAGCGGACGCGGAGCGTCCAGTGAGGCATTCCCACGCAGAGCGTGGGAACGATCAACATCAGCCAATCCATAACAAGGCTCACCGCATGTCCTCACGTATCGCCAGCAAGCCGTCGGCCATACCCGTTCCGCAAGCCGCATCCACCACCTCAATGATCCCTGCCCTGCTGCTATGCATCTCCGGCGCGGCAGCGTTGGTCTATCAGGTGTTGTGGATCAAACAGCTGTCGCTGGTGGTCGGCGTCGAGGTCTACGCAATCACCACCGGCATCAGCGCGTTTTTCGCCGGGCTCGCGCTCGGCGGCTGGCTGTTCGGGCGCTGGGCCGATCGCTTGCAACAGCCGGTTCTGCTCTACGCCGGGCTGGAAGTACTGGTGGCGATACTCGGCGTTGGCGCGACAGTGGCAATGAGTCTGGCGGCCGGTGCGTTTGCCTGGTTGCAAGGTCATGTCGGCGTGCTCGCGTGGTTGCTGCCGTTTGCGCTGGTAGGCATTCCGGCGGTCTTGATGGGCGGGACGCTGCCGGTGCTGGTGCGCTCACTGGCGGCTGAGCCGGGCAAGGCCGGCGGTCAGTTGTATGCGGCGAATACGCTGGGCGCGATCGTCGGCACTTTGCTCGCCGCGTTCGTACTGATCGCCAGCCTCGGCGTGCGCGGCAGTGCGCTGTTCGCCGCGATGCTCAACCTGCTTGCTGCGGCCGGTGCGCTGTGGTTGCAGCGCCAGCAGCCAGTAGCGCTGGCCACACCGGTCAAACACGGCAACGCCAAAGCGCCCGACCGCACTGCGTTGTGGCTTTACGCGATCGCCGGGGGTGTGGCGTTGGGTTACGAGGTGGTCTGGTCGCAATCGATCGTGCAGTTCATGAGCACGCGCACCTATGCGTTTGCTGTGGTGCTGGCGACTTACCTGACCGGGCTGTTTATCGGCAGCGCCCTGCTCGCCCGTCGCGTCGAGCGCATTCGCGACCCATGGGGCGTATTCGGCTTGTTGATTGCCGGTGCAGGCCTGCTTGCGCTGCTGGAGATCGCCGTGCTCGGCCGCTGGCTGGTGCTCGCGCAGAGCCATGCGGAAACCTGGCTGCTGAGTCTGGGCGCCAGCGAGCTGGCCGGTATGAGCGCGCGCTTTGCCGTGGCGGCGCTGAGCATCGTGTTTGTGCCGACCCTGCTGCTCGGCGCGGCGTTTCCTCTGGCGTTGCGCCTGAGTGTCGGCAGCGAACGTGTGGGCCGCGATGTCGGCGCCGTTGTCGCGTTCAACACCCTGGGCGGGATCATCGGTGTGATGCTTTGCGGCTTCGTATTGATTCCCCTGCTGGGCCTTGTGCGCACCCTCGGCCTACTGGCGCTCGTCGCAGCGACAATCGGTTATCTGGCGGTGCGCAAGGGCCATGGCGTGGCGAAAGGTCGGCGCCAGGCCGTGGTCGCACTAGGTCTGGTTTGCGTTGCAGTGGCGGTACTGACGCCCGTCGACAAACTGGCCAGCCTGTTGCCCGGCGCACGCAACGGCACGCTGGCCTTCTACGAGGAAGGACGCGGCGGCACGGTCGCGGTGGTCACTCAGGGACGTGGCGAAAACACCTTCCACCGTTTGTACATCCAGGGCGTGTCGAACACCGGCGATGCCATGCCGTCGCTGCGCTACATGCGCATTCAGGCACTGCTGCCGCTGCTGATCCACAACGGTGAACCGCGCTCGACCCTGGTGATCGGCTTCGGCACCGGCATCACCGCAGGCGCCATGCTGCGCTATCCAGGTCTGGAACATCGCGTGGTCGCCGAATTGCTGCCATCGGTGGTGAAAGCAGCGCCGTTGTTCAAGGGCAACTTCAATGCCGCCAGCGATCCCGGCGTCGACGTTCGCCTGCGCGACGGCCGCCAGGAACTGCTGCGCAGTGCACAGACCTACGACGTTATCACCCTGGAACCGCCACCGCCCTCCGCTGCAGGCGTAGTCAATTTGTATTCGCGGGACTTCTACCAGCTGGCCGCCAGTCGCTTGCAGGACCAGGGCATCGTTGCGCAGTGGCTGCCGCTGCCGACGCAGAATATCGACGACTCGCGCTCACTGGTGCGCAGCTTCCTCGACGTGTTCCCGCATGCCTCGCTATGGACCAGCGAGTTCCACGAAATGCTGCTGGTTGGCTCAATGAAACCGATGCAACTGGACGCCGCGAAAATCACCGCGCGCTTCCAGCAGGACAGCGTACGCAACACCTTGCAGGACGTCGGCATCGGCTCGGCGGCGGCGCTGCTGGCCACCTGGGTCACCGATCGCACCGGCCTGGAGCGCTTCGCCGCCGATGCACCGGCAGTGACTGATGATCAGCCGCGCATCGAATACGCGCCGTGGGTACGCAGCAAGGAAATCACCCGCGTGCTACCGGCGCTGCTTGACTTGTATCAGCCACCTACACTGGTCAGTGCCGATGCCGGGTTCAGTGAACGCATGGAAACGCATCGGCAGCGGTTGATGCAGTTTTATCGGGCAAGCCTGCACGCCTACGACGGCGATCGGGACGCCTGGGGTCGGGATATCCGGGAAGTGATGCAAGGGGATCGGGCGAACCCATATTTTCGCTGGTTTGTCGGGCAGTAAGGCGGGGCTGACAGAATGCCTTCGCGAGCAGGCTCGCTCCCACAGAAAAGCAAAAGCAAAAGATCGCAGCCTTCGGCAGCTCCTACACAATGAGCGCAAGCTCGAGTGCTTTTGATCTTGATTCACCGGCGACGTCGGAAGGCTGAGTGGAGGGATTGATCCGGGGGTGGGAGCGCAGCGACCGTCTGGCGCAGCCAGACACAGCGGAAGGAGGTGCAGCGAAGCAAACCGTAGCCGCTGCGCCCGGATCGATCCCGCAGCGAAGGAACCCGAGCCTGCGAGGGCCGAACGTAGGAGCAAGCCTTTTTGGGTA
>NZ_RAZO01000326.1:0-17228 GCF_004307535.1 Pseudomonas sp. Sample_9 | reverse complement strand
TTCCGGTCGAGACCCTGAAGAAGCTGATCGCCCTGGCTGATCAGTACGACTTCGTCATTGCCGCCGACGAGTGCTACAGCGAACTGTACTTCGACGAGCAAACTCCACCGCCGGGCCTGCTCAGCGCCTGCGTCGAACTTGACCGCAATGACTTCAAGCGCTGCGTGGTCTTCCACAGTCTGTCCAAGCGCTCCAACCTGCCGGGCCTGCGTTCAGGCTTCGTTGCCGGCGATGCCGACATCCTCAAGGGTTTCCTGCTCTATCGCACCTACCACGGCTGCGCGATGCCAGTCCAAACCCAACTGGCCAGCGTCGCCGCGTGGAATGACGAAGTGCATGTGCGCGCCAACCGTGCGCTGTACCGGGAGAAGTTCGATGCGGTGCTGAACATCCTCAGCCCGGTCATGGACGTACAGCGTCCGGACGGCAGTTTCTATCTTTGGCCGAACGTAAAGGGTGACGACGCGGCGTTCTGCCGTGATCTGTTCGAACAGGAACACGTGACCGTGGTGCCGGGCTCGTATCTGTCTCGCGATGTCGATGGCGTCAATCCTGGCGCCGGGCGTGTGCGCATGGCGCTGGTTGCGCCGTTGGCGGAATGCGTCGAAGCCGCCGAACGGATTCGCGATTTCATCACCCGTCAACAATAAGTAATATCGGCCCGCGCCAGGCAATCTGGCGCGCGGCTTGATCACTGCGATACATATCAAAGCAATTAACGACTTCCAACCCGCCTTTACCAAAGATAGTCTTCTGGCTCAGTTACTGTCGCTTTTATCGATTCAGAAAATAACCTGCAAACAGCACCCACAACCATCTCGTAAATCAATATGGATATTGATCATGCACCACTACCCCTTCGTCAAAATGCGCAGTCGCAACTTCACCTCGGGAGAACGTCACAAGCGTGCCATCGCCTGCTCCAACCGCTTATGGAGCAACGCCAGCACGGTAACTTTTTCGTTCATGGAAGATTTACCCGATGAAGTTGCCTACCGGGTCGAACGCATAATTCGCCAATGGGAACCGGTTGTCAGCCTGACATTCGAACAGGTCGAACAAGGCCAAGGGCAAATCCGTATCGCCCTGAACGGCGACGAGAACTGGTCGGCAATCGGCACCGAAGCCCTGGACCTCGGCCCCGAAGAACCCACGCTGGTCATACAGACCGCTTTGCAAGACCCGCAGTTTGAAGCCACGCTGCTGCATGAGTTCGGACATGCACTGGGATTTCATCATGCCCATCTGCATCCCGATGCGAATATTCCATGGAATATGGAAGCTGTTTATATGTACTTCAAGGAAACTCAGGGCTGGAATGATGATGAAATTGAAATGAACATATTCCGCATAAACAATTGCGAGAGTACTTTCAAAGGAGAATACGACAGTCTTTCAATCATGCATTACCCGGTACCGAATTTCTTGACCCATGGTAACTTCGAGATTGCCTTCAACATGAAACTCAGTGAACGGGACAAACGCCTCGCCAGGCAAAGTTATCCCGCCATTGATTATCGAGCGCAGATTATTTGACCTGGCCCAGGTTGGCCTCACTCAAGTCCAGATCGGCCAACACTTCCCTGAGCACATCATCACCAATCTGATGCTGCCGACTAAGACTGTACAGTTCCAGACGTTGCGCGCGCAGCGCTTTCAAGCGCAAACGCCGTTCAAGCAGATCCATCTGGAATGCCAGCGCCTGGGCTTCGGCGGAATCGTTGAATACATCAAGTTGATGGCGATATTCGGACATGATCCGCGCCTTGAGCTCCGCTGCCAGCGCCGCTTGAGCGGCATCCTGTGGGACGACTTCTTCGGTTTCCAGCGAGTGAATGGCCGCCTCGGCAGTCTTGCGCCAGGCATCGCGCACTTCCTGACGACGCTTGTCGTCGGGACTTTTGTCGATGCCGCGCAGCAGCAAGGGCAGCGCGATACAGGCCGAGACCAGCGACAGCAGAATCACCCCGGCAGCAATGAAGATCAGCAGGTCGCGCTCAGGAAAAGCCTCCGCGCCGATCAACATCGGCACTGACATCACGCCCGCCAGCGTTACCGCCCCGCGCACACCGCCCACCGTCAGCAACCAGCAGGAGCGCGCCGTCGGCACTTGCGTCAGCTCGCCCTTGCCGCGCAATCGGCGCAGCAACACCGACAAGCGCCAGATGCTTTGCACCCAGATGAAGCGCAGCAGCACCAGCGCGACGAAGATCGCCAACACATCGAGGCAGCGATAGAACAGCGTCGGCCACAGCGTCGGCTCATGGCTGACCACCGCCTTGATGATGTCTGGCAATTGCAGGCCAAGCAGCAGGAAGATCAAGCCATTGAACGCAAATTCGAGCAGCGCCCAAACGCTGCGATTAAGCAATCGCGTGCTGGTCTGGCGCGGCAGCAGGTCGAGCCAGCTTTGCATCATCCCCGCCGCCACCGCCGAAAGAATGCCCGAAGCGCCCAGACGTTCAGCCAGTACATAAGCGGCGAACGGCAGCAGCAACATGAACACCACATGCGTGGCCGGATCGTCCCAGCCACGGGCGATCATCCACGCGCGCAGGCGTCCGACCAGCCAGCTCAACGCCACACCGACCGCCAGACCACCGAGCGCTACCGCGACGAAGGTCAGACTGGCATTGGTCAACGAAAACACCCCCGTGACCGCTGCAGCGAGGGCGAACTTGAAGGTCACCAGGCCTGAGGCGTCATTCATCAGCGCCTCGCCCTGAAGAATGTGCATCAGCGGCGTCGGGAGACGGTTTTGCGAAATCGCTGACACCGCCACGGCGTCCGTTGGCGATAAAACCGCTGCCAGGGCAAAGGCCACTGGCAGCGGAATCGTTGGCAACAGCCAATGAATGAAATAACCGGCACCGACTACGGTGAACAGAACAAGGCCGACGGCCAGGGTCAGGATAGGTCCGCGCAATTGCCAGAAGGCGCGTTTGGGCATGCGCCAGCCATCGGAAAACAGCAGTGGCGGCAAGAACAGAAACAAAAACAATTCGGGATCGAGGACGACGTGCAGGCCAAGCGTCGGCCAGGCGAGCAAGGCACCGGCGGCGATTTGCACCAGCGGCAACGGCAGCGGGATGACCCGCCCAACCAGGCGCGAGACGCTGACCAGCATCAGCAGGATCAGGACGGTGTAAGCAGTTTGCATAAAACCAGAATCTCAGGCGATCGACAGCATTGAACTGCCATATTAGCGCCTTAGGCTGTGGCTGACCGCTGCACCTATGTCGCAGCCCTCGCTTTTGCAGGAGCTGCGGCACGCTGCGATCTCTTCAAGATCAAAAGATCGCAGCCTCGTTTCACTCGTCAGCTCCTACAGGGGTTTTGCATTGCCAAATCGACCTGAGGCGCCGCGAAACCGTCCGGTCATGGCATAATCCGTCACCATTTTTTTCCAGCACCTGTAAAGGGGGCGATTCCTTGGCCGTTTCAAGTAAAACGTTGCACCTTTTCGGCATCAAAGCCTGCGACACCATGAAAAAGGCGCGCACCTGGCTCGATGAACACGCTGTCAGCTATGACTTTCACGATTACAAGACCGCCGGCATTGACCGTGAGCACCTGAGCCAATGGTGCGACGAGCACGGCTGGCAAACCGTGTTGAACCGCGCCGGCACGACCTTTCGCAAACTCGACGACGAACGCAAAGCCGATCTCGACCAGTCGAAAGCCATCGAACTGATGCTCGCACAACCCTCGATGATCAAGCGCCCGGTGCTCGATCTCGGTGACCGAACCCTGATTGGCTTCAAGCCAGATATCTACGCGGCCGCTCTGAAGTAAGCAGCCCGTCACTCTTTGTAGAGGTATTCACATGTCCAATTCCCTGTTCAGCATCGCCTTTGGTGTCGGCACCCAGAACCGTCAAGGCGCATGGCTGGAAGTGTTCTACGCCCAGCCGCTGCTCAATCCTTCGGCCGAACTGGTCGCGGCTGTTGCGCCGATCCTCGGTTACACCGAAGGCAACCAGGCCATTACCTTCACCACCGCCCAGGCCGCGCAACTGGCTGAAGCCGTGAAAGGCATCGACGCCGTGCAGGGCAAGCTGCTGACCCGCCTGGCCGAAAGCCACAAGCCGCTGGTCGCCACTTTGCTGGCCGAAGATGCGCAACTGACCTCCACGCCTGAGGCCTACCTCAAGCTGCATCTGCTCTCGCACCGTCTGGTCAAGCCGCACGGCGTCAGCCTCGCCGGTATTTTCCCGCTGCTGCCGAACGTGGCGTGGACCAGCCAGGGCGCGATCGACCTGAGCGAACTGGCGGAAATGCAACTCGAAGCACGCCTGCGCGGCGAGCTGCTGGAAGTGTTCTCGGTGGACAAGTTCCCGAAAATGACCGACTACGTGGTACCGGCCGGCGTGCGTATCGCTGATGCCGCGCGTCTGCGTCTGGGCGCTTATGTCGGCGAAGGCACCACCGTGATGCACGAAGGCTTCATCAACTTCAACGCCGGCACCGAAGGCCCGGGCATGATCGAAGGCCGCGTTTCCGCTGGCGTCTTCGTCGGCAAAGGTTCGGACCTGGGCGGCGGTTGCTCGACCATGGGCACCCTGTCGGGCGGTGGCAACATCGTGATCAAGGTCGGCGAAGGCTGCCTGATCGGCGCCAACGCCGGTATCGGTATTCCGTTGGGCGACCGCAACACTGTGGAATCGGGCCTGTACGTGACCGCTGGCACCAAGGTTGCGCTGCTCGACGAAAACAACAATCTGGTCAAGGTTGTGAAAGCACGTGAGCTGGCCGGTCAGACTGATCTGCTGTTCCGTCGCAATTCGGAAACCGGTGCTGTGGAATGCAAGACCCACAAATCGGCGATCGAACTGAACGAAGCGCTGCACGCTCACAACTAAGCGCTGTAGGCCTGTGGGAGCGAGTCTGCTCGCGAAGCTTTTGGCGTCCTCAAGGACGCTTTCGCGTGCAGGTTCGCTCCCACAAGGTTTGGCGTACACCCCGCCCAATTTCACAGGGCTGAACCCATGATGATCCCCTCCCCCTGGCGCGCCGATTTCCCGGCCATCGCCGCGCTGCAACGGCAAGACCAGACCTATCTGGACAGCGCCGCCACCACGCAAAAACCCCAGGCCCTGCTCGACGCACTGACGCATTACTACGCCAACGGCGCGGCCAATGTGCATCGTGCGCAACACCTGCCCGGTGCCCACGCGACGCAAGCGTTCGAAGACAGTCGGCGCAAGGTTGGCCAATGGCTGAATGCCGGTGACAGCGGGCAAATCATCTTCACGCACGGTGCCACCAGCGCGCTGAATCTGCTGGCTTATGGTCTGGAGCCTCTGTTTCAGCCGGGCGATGAGATTGTCATCAGCGCCCTGGAGCATCACGCCAACCTGCTGCCGTGGCAGCAACTGGCGCAACGTCGCAATCTGAAACTGGTGATCCTGCCGCTGGATGCCGACGGCCTGATCGACCTCGGCGCTGCCGTACACCTGATCGGCCCGCGCACGCGTTTGTTGGCGGTCAGCCAGTTGTCCAATGTGCTCGGCGCCTGGCAGCCACTGACCGCTTTGCTGGGCATGGCCAAGGCGCAGAACGCGCTGACCGTGGTCGATGGTGCGCAAGGTGTGGTGCACGGTCGGCATGATGTACAGGCGCTGGGTTGCGACTTCTATGTATTTTCCAGCCACAAACTCTACGGCCCCGATGGCCTCGGCGTGCTGTTCGGGCGCAACGCTGCGCTGGAGCAATTGCAGCATTGGCAGTTCGGCGGCGAGATGGTGCTCGACGCCAACTATCAGGATTCGCGCTTCCGCCCGGCGCCGTTGGGGTTCGAGGCAGGCACACCGCCGATCGCCAGTGTCATCGGCCTCGGAGCCACGCTGGATTATCTGGCTGGACTGGATCAGCAAGCCGTGTCTGCCCACGAAGCGGCGCTGCACGACTATCTGTTGCGCGGCCTCGCCGCACGCAACGGCATTCGCCTGCTCGGCAAGCCGCAACTGGCCTTGGCCAGTTTTGTCGTCGAAGGCGTGCACAACGCCGATCTGGCGCATCTGCTCACCGAACAAGGCATCGCCGTACGCGCCGGGCATCACTGCGCCATGCCGCTGATGAAAAGCTTCGAACTGGCCGGCGCGATTCGCGTGTCGCTGGCGCTGTATAACGACTCGGAAGATCTGGAGCGCTTTTTCGAGGCGCTGGATCAGGCGCTGGAGATGTTGCGATGAGCCTGCCGATGGAAGCGGCCGAAGCGCTGCAGACGTTTCAGACTGCGGCGGGCTGGGAACAGCGGGCGCGGCTGCTGATGCAGTTTGGTGATCGTCTGCCGGCGCTGGATGACGCGCAAAAGTGCGAGGCCAACCGGGTGCATGGCTGTGAGAGTCAGGTGTGGCTGGTCGGCGATTTGCGCGACGGGCACTGGCAGTTCAAGGCAAGCAGCGATGCGCGGATGATTCGCGGGTTGGTGGCGTTGTTGCTGTTGCGGGTCAATGGCTTGTCGGCGGCTGATATAAAGCAAATCGATTTGCCGGATTGGTTTAATCAGCTCGGCCTGTCCCGCCAGCTATCGCCATCGCGCAGCAATGGCCTCAATGCCGTGCTCACGCGGATGAATGAGTTGGCGCGCTAATCGCCTTCGCGAGCAGGCTCGCTCCCACAATGGAAATGCATTTCCCGGTGGGAGCGAGCCTGCTCGCGAAGAGGCCCTCATTAACACCTTCAGGCTTGAGGCCTGACCCGGTCCGCCGGGCGCCGAACACCAGCGACAATCTTGTCCACAGCCTTGGTCGCCGCGACCATGCCAAATGTCGCGGTGACCATCATCACCGCGCCAAAGCCGCCGGCGCAGTCGAGCTTCACGCCGTCGCCGACAAAACTCTTCTGCAGGCAAATGCTGCCGTCCGGTTTCGGGTAGCGCAGCTGTTCGGTGGAAAACACGCACGGCACGCTGTAATGGCGGGTCACGGTGCGGGAAAAGCCGTAGTCGCGACGCAAGGTCGAACGGACTTTCGATGCCAGTGGGTCGTTGAAGGTGCGGTTGAGATCGCAGACTTGAATCAGCGTCGGGTCAATCTGCCCGCCCGCGCCGCCGGTGGTGATGATCTGGATCTTGCGGCGTTTGCACCAGGCGATCAGCGCCGCTTTGGCATTGACCGCATCGATGCAGTCGATCACGCAGTCGATGTTCGGCGTGATGTACTCGGCCATGGTGTCGCGGGTAACGAAATCGGCCACGGCGTGCACCGTGCAATCGGGATTGATCCCGCGCAGACGCTCGGCCATCACCTCGACCTTGGGTTTGCCGACGGTGCTGTCCAGCGCATGCAATTGGCGGTTGGCGTTGCTGACGCAGACGTCGTCGAGGTCGAACAGCGAGATCTCGCCAACCCCGCAACGGGCCATGGCTTCCGCCGCCCAGGAGCCGACGCCACCGACGCCGACGATCGCCACATGGGCGGCGCGCAAGCGTTCCAGGCCCTCGATGCCATACAAACGGGCGATGCCTGCAAACCGCGGATCTTCTGTACTCATGACCATTACCCCAAAAACCGGCGCGCATTATAGGGCTACGCAGCGACAAGTTTTAAGCTGCAAGCGACAAGTGTAAGAACTTAAGTCAGAGACGGCTGCCCAATGTCAGGCATTTTCCCGTCAGTTGTACGACTGGTTAACCGCCGGTGTAGGATGCGCGCCCCTCGGGCGTCTATCCGACCGATCCTTCGTTCCACAGCCTTTGGAACCCGAAACAGCTATGTCATCGCGTAAATTTGGACTCAACCTGGTGGTGGTGCTGGCCATCGCTGCCTTGTTCACCGGTTTCTGGGCGCTGGTCAATCGCCCGGTCACGGCGCCGAACTGGCCGCAGCAAATCTCCGGCTTCTCGTATTCGCCATTCCAGCAGGGGCAATTCCCTCAGAAGGATCAGTATCCGTCTGACGATGAAATGCGCCGTGACCTGGAAATCATGAGCAAGCTGACCGACAACATTCGTATCTATTCGGTCGACGGTTCGTTGGGAGACATCCCGAAACTGGCTGAAGAATTCGGCCTGCGCGTCACCCTCGGTATCTGGATCAGTCCGGATCAGGAACGCAACGAACGGGAAATCACCAAAGCCATCGAACTGGCCAACACCTCGCGCAGCGTCGTGCGCGTGGTGGTCGGCAACGAGGCGCTGTTTCGCGAAGAAATCACCCCTGAGGCTTTGATCGTTCTGCTGGATCGGGTGCGCGCTGCGGTGAAGGTGCCGGTAACCACCTCCGAACAATGGCACATCTGGGAGAAATACCCGCAACTGGCCAAGCACGTTGACCTGATCGCCGCCCACGTCCTGCCCTACTGGGAATTCATTCCGGTGGACAAGGCCGGCCAGTTCGTCTTCGACCGCGCCCGCGATCTGAAAAAGCTGTTTCCCAAAAAACCGCTGCTGCTCTCCGAGGTCGGCTGGCCGAGCAACGGGCGCATGCGCGGTGGCGCCGATGCATCGCCAGCCGATCAGGCAATTTATCTGCGCACGCTGGTCAACAAGCTCAATCGCCAAGGCTTCAACTACTTCGTGATCGAAGCGTTCGATCAGCCGTGGAAGGCCAGCGATGAAGGTTCCGTCGGCGCCTACTGGGGCGTGTTCAACGCCGCGCGCCAGCAGAAATTCAATTTCGAAGGCCCGGTGGTGGCGATTCCGCAATGGCGCGTGCTGGCCATCGGCTCGGTGGTACTGGCGCTGCTGTCGCTGACCCTGCTGATGATCGACGGCTCGGCGCTGCGCCAGCGTGGTCGCACGTTCCTGACGTTTATCGCGTTCCTCTGCGGTTCGGTGCTGGTGTACATCGGTTACGACTACAGCCAGCAATACAGCACGTGGTTCAGCCTCACGGTCGGATTCCTCCTGGCGCTCGGTGCGCTCGGGGTGTTCATCGTGCTGCTCACCGAGGCCCATGAACTGGCCGAAGCGGTGTGGATTCACAAGCGCCGGCGGGAATTCCTGCCGGTGCTGGGCGATTCCGATTACCGACCGAAAGTGTCGATCCACGTGCCCTGCTACAACGAGCCGCCAGAGATGGTCAAACAGACCCTCGATGCCTTGGCCGCGCTCGATTATCCAGACTTCGAAGTCCTGATCATCGACAACAACACCAAGGACCCGGCGGTGTGGGAACCGGTGCGCGATTACTGCGCGACCCTCGGCCCGCGCTTCAAGTTCTTTCATGTTTCGCCGCTGGCCGGTTTCAAGGGCGGCGCGCTGAATTACCTGATTCCGCATACCGCCAAGGATGCCGAAGTCATTGCCGTGATCGACTCCGATTACTGCGTGCACCCGAACTGGCTCAAGCACATGGTGCCGCACTTCGCCGACCCGAAAATCGCCGTAGTGCAGTCGCCGCAGGATTATCGCGACCAGAACGAAAGCACTTTCAAGAAGCTCTGCTACGCCGAATACAAAGGCTTCTTCCACATCGGCATGGTCACCCGCAACGACCGTGACGCGATCATTCAGCACGGCACCATGACCATGACCCGCCGTTCCGTGCTGGAAGAATTGGGCTGGGCTGACTGGTGCATCTGTGAAGACGCCGAGCTCGGTCTGCGCGTGTTCGAGAAGGGCCTGTCGGCGGCGTATTACCACGACAGCTATGGCAAGGGCCTGATGCCGGATACCTTCATCGACTTCAAGAAACAGCGTTTCCGCTGGGCCTATGGCGCGATCCAGATCATCAAGCGCCACACCCGCAGCCTGCTGCGCGGCAAGGACACCGAACTGACTCGCGGTCAGCGTTATCACTTCCTCGCTGGCTGGCTGCCGTGGGTCGCCGATGGCATGAACATCTTCTTCACCGTCGGCGCCCTGCTATGGTCGGCGGCGATGATCATCGTGCCGCAACGGGTCGATCCGCCGCTGCTGATTTTCGCGATCCCGCCACTGGCGCTTTTCGTGTTCAAGGTCGGCAAGATCATCTTCCTCTACCGCCGCGCCGTCGGTGTGAATCTGAAAGATGCGTTCTGCGCGGCGCTGGCCGGCCTGGCGTTGTCGCACACCATCGCCAAAGCGGTACTGTACGGTTTCTTCACCAGCAGCATTCCGTTTTTCCGCACGCCGAAAAACGCTGACAACCACGGTTTCTGGGTGGCGATCAGCGAGGCTCGCGAGGAGCTGTTCATCATGCTGTTGCTGTGGGGCGCGGCGCTGGGGATCTTCCTCGTGCAGGGCATCCCGAGCAATGACATGCGCTTCTGGGTAACCATGTTGCTGGTGCAGTCGCTGCCGTATCTGGCGGCGCTGATCATGGCGTTCCTGTCGTCGCTGCCCAAACCTGTGGCCAAGGCTGAGCCGGCACCGGTCGTCTAAATCCGCAACGCAGCACTAAACGGCGGCCAATGGTCGCCGTTTTGCTTTAAGATAACCGCCATTTTGCGGGCGCGCTGCTATCCCCGTGGGAGCGAGCTTGCTCGCGAAGGCTTTGTAACATTCAACCCTTATGTTGCCTGTTCCACCGCTTTCGCGAGCAAGCTCGCTCCCACATTGGCCCTCGCTCAAATTCATGATCCGGAGTTTTCCATGACGGCCCACGCCGACCTATCGCCGACCCTTCAACTGGCCATCGACCTGATCCGCCGTCCCTCCGTAACCCCGGTCGATGCCGACTGCCAGAAGCAGATGATGCAGCGCCTGGGCGATGCCGGTTTCACTCTGGAGCCGATGCGCATCGAAGATGTGGATAACTTCTGGGCCACCCACGGCAACAACGACGGCCCGGTGCTGTGCTTCGCCGGCCACACCGACGTGGTGCCGACCGGTCCGGTTACCGCATGGCAGATCGATCCGTTCAATGCCGTGATCGACGAACATGGCATGCTCTGCGGCCGTGGCGCGGCAGACATGAAAGGCAGCCTGGCATCGATGACAGTCGCCGCTGAACGTTTCGTCGCCGACTATCCGAACCATAAAGGCAAGGTCGCTTTCCTCATCACCAGCGATGAAGAAGGCCCGGCGCATCACGGCACCAAGGCTGTGGTCGAACGTCTGGTCGCGCGCAACGAGCGTCTGGACTGGTGCATCGTTGGCGAGCCGTCGAGCACCACCCTGGTCGGCGATGTGGTGAAAAACGGCCGTCGCGGCTCCCTCGGCGCCAAGCTCACGGTCAAAGGCGTGCAGGGCCACGTGGCCTACCCGCATCTGGCGAAGAACCCGATCCACCTCGCCGCTCCGGCGCTGGCAGAGCTGGCCGCCGAGCACTGGGACCACGGCAACGATTTCTTCCCGCCGACCAGTTTCCAGATTTCCAACCTCAATTCCGGCACCGGCGCGACCAACGTGATCCCGGGTGATCTGGTGGCGGTGTTCAACTTCCGTTTCTCCACCGAATCGACCGTCGAAGGCCTGCAGAAACGCGTTGCCGACATCCTCGACAAGCATGGTCTGGACTGGCACATCGACTGGGCGCTGTCCGGCCTGCCATTCCTCACCGAACCGGGCGCGCTGCTCGATGCGGTGTCGTCGAGCATCAAGGACATCACCGGTCGCGAAACCAAAGCCTCGACCAGCGGTGGCACATCCGATGGCCGTTTCATCGCGACCATGGGCACGCAAGTGGTTGAACTGGGCCCGGTCAACGCGACCATTCACCAGGTCAACGAACGCGTGCTGGCAGCCGATCTCGACGTGCTGACCGAAATCTATTACCAGACCCTGATCAAGTTGCTCGCCTGATGCTCGCCTGCCCGATCTGCAGTGAGCCGCTCAATGCGGTGGACAACGGCGTGGTCTGTCCCGCCGGGCATCGTTTCGACCGTGCGCGCCAGGGTTATCTGAACCTGCTGCCGGTGCAGCACAAGAACAGCCGCGACCCGGGCGACAATCAGGCGATGGTCGAAGCGCGGCGTGATTTCCTCAACGCCGGGCATTACGCGCCGGTGGCCAAACGTCTGGCTGAATTGGCTGCGAGTTATACCCCAGAGCGCTGGGTCGACATCGGTTGTGGCGAGGGTTACTACACCGCGCAAATCGCCGAAGCGTTGCCCAATGCGGATGGCTACGCGCTGGATATCTCCCGTGAAGCGGTCAAACGCGCCTGCAAGCGCAATCCGGCGATTACCTGGTTGATCGCGAGCATGGCCCGCGTGCCGTTGGCTTCAGGCAGTTGCCAATTTCTCGCCAGCGTCTTCAGTCCGTTGGACTGGGAAGAAGCCAAGCGTCTGCTCAGCGTCGGCGGCGGCCTGATGAAAGTCGGCCCGACCCGTGGCCATCTGATGGAATTGCGCGAGCGCCTGTACGACGAAGTGCGCGAGTACACCGACGACAAGCACCTGGCCCTGGTGCCGGAAGGCATGGCGCTGGCGCACAGCGAAACCCTGGAATTCAAGCTGACCCTGGACAAGCCCGAGGAACGCGCCAACCTGTTGGCGATGACGCCTCACGGCTGGCGTGCCAGTGCCGAGCGTCGTGCGGCGGTAATCGAGCAGGCCGAGCCGTTCGAGACCACCGTGTCGATGCGCTACGATTATTTCGTTCTTCAATAACTTTTGGTCTCGGGCAAAGGCCCGGGGCCGGCTAAATCCGCGAATGGATTTTTCAGACCCGCAGTGAGGACATCCATGCGCCAACCGGACATCGAGATTTACCTGAAAGACGCCGACGTCGACCACAAGGCCATTTCCACCTGGCTCGGCCAAGCGCTGGGCCCGTGCAGCGACTGGGTGCAGAAAGGCCAGACGTACAAGTGCAAGGCCGGCAACGTGCCGGTGACCTGGCTGCCGAAAGCCGTGGGCAAGTGGAACAGCCTGTACCTGGAAAGCGACCAGACTCCCTGGGACGACGACATCGCCTGCGCCCGCGCAGCCTTTGCCGCACTGAACGTCGAAGTGCGTTGTGCACCGGGGACGTGGGTCGAAGAAGAAGGTGAAGAAACCGCCGATCGCTGGATTCGCATCAGCGCAGACGGAGAAGAAGAGATCACCTGGAAAACCGCTTAGCGGCAGCTACAAGCTTCAAGCTCCAAGCTTCAAGCTGAACTGCTTGCAGCTTGAGGCTTGAGGCTTGCAGCTGCTTTTACAGACCTACAACGTCTTCCGCCTGCAATCCCTTCTCGCCAGTAATCACGGCGTACTCGACCTGTTGACCTTCAGTCAGCGAGCGGTGCCCTTCGCCGCGTATCGCGCGGTAGTGCACGAACACGTCCACGCCGTCTTGGCGCTGGATAAAGCCGTAGCCTTTGGCGTCGTTGAACCACTTCACGTTGCCGGTTTCGCGTGTTGCCATCTGTTCATACTCCTTTTTTATTATTGAACGGGCTTTTCGCAGGAAAGCCTTCGAGGAACGTCAGCCTGCGTCCGACGTCCATGACAGGGCACCGGCAACAGAGCGCCGAGTATATGACAGGTGCGAAAACTCTCAACAGGAGATTACTTCGGCGCTTTTTTGCCGATTTTCGCCTAATACGGCAAACTGTCCGCCCCGAGCGCCTGCTCGGTTTTATTCACTCACGCAGAAGCCGTATGACCCGTTCCCCGTTCCGCCGTCTTGTGTTTGGCACCCTGCGCCGCCTGTTGTATCTCTGGGTTCGCTCCGAGACCATCAATCAGTCGTCGTTCACCCTCAACCTCGACCGCAGTCGTCCGGTGTTCTACGTCCTGCAAAACCCTTCGCTGACCGATCTGGCGGTGGTTGACACAGAGTGCACCAAGGCCGGTTTGCCACGCCCGGTGCTGGCGGTGTCGGTGGGTTCACTCATCGAACCAGCGGCGTTTTTCTATTTGACGCCGGACCCGGACTGGCTCGGCCGCCAGGACAAACGCGGCGCGCCGCCGACTCTCACCCGTCTGGTCAGCGCGCTGACACAGAATGCTGCCGAAGACGCGCAGATCATTCCGGTCAGTGTGTTCTGGGGCCAGTCGCCGGACAGCGAAAACAGTCCGTGGAAACTGTTGTTCGCCGACAGCTGGGCAGTCACCGGGCGCCTGCGCCGGCTGCTGAGCATCATCGTCCTCGGGCGTAAAACCCGCGTGCAGTTTTCCGCGCCGATCCACCTGCGCGATCTGATCGATCACAACAAGGGTCATGAGCGCACCGTGCGCATGGCCCAGCGCATCCTGCGCGTGCACTTCCGCAACTTGAAAGCCGCGGTGATCGGCCCGGACATTTCCCACCGGCGCAATCTGGTCAAAGGCCTGCTCAATCAGCCGTTGGTCAAACAGGCGATCCTCGACGAAGCCGAGCGCGAAAAAATCTCCCCGGAAAAAGCCAAGGCCCAGGCCCTGCGCTACGGCAACGAGATCGCCTCGGACTACACCTACACCGCGATCCGTTTTCTCGAAGTGGTGCTGAGCTGGTTCTGGAACAAGATCTACGACGGCATCAAGGTCAACCACATCGAGGGCGTACAGAACGTCGCGCAGGGTCACGAAGTGATCTATGTGCCATGCCACCGCAGCCATATCGACTACCTGCTGCTTTCGTATCTGCTGTTCCGCAATGGTCTCACCCCGCCGCACATCGCCGCCGGGATCAACCTGAACATGCCGGTGATCGGCAGCCTGCTGCGTCGCGGCGGTGCGTTCTTCATGCGCCGCACCTTCAAGGGCAATCCGTTGTACACCTCGGTGTTCAACGAATACCTGCACACGCTGTTCACCAAAGGTTTCCCGGTGGAGTATTTCGTCGAGGGCGGGCGCTCGCGCACCGGGCGCATGCTGCAACCGAAAACCGGCATGCTCGCGATCACCCTGCGCAGTTTCCTGCGTTCGTCGCGGATGCCGATCGTCTTCGTGCCGGTGTACATCGGATACGAGCGCGTGCTCGAAGGCCGCACCTACCTCGGCGAACTGCGTGGGGCGAGCAAGAAAAAAGAATCGATCTTCGACATTTTCAAAGTGATCGGCGCGCTCAAGCAGCGCTTCGGTCAGGTCGCGGTCAACTTCGGCGAGCCGATCAAACTGGCGGAATTTCTCGACGCCGAGCAACCGGACTGGCGCCGGCAGGAGCTCGGCCCGCAGTTCAAACCGGCGTGGCTCAACGAAACCACCAACCGCCTCGGCGAGAAAGTCGCCCGGCACCTCAACGAAGCGGCGGCGATCAATCCGGTGAATCTGGTGGCGTTGGCTCTACTGTCGACCACGCGTCTGGCCCTGGATGATCGGGCCATGGCGCGGGTGCTGGATCTGTATCTGGCGCTGCTGCGCAAAGTCCCGTATTCGCCACACACCACCTTGCCGGAAGGCGATGGCCGGGCGCTGATCGAGCATGTGAAAGACATGGATCTGCTCGCCGAGCAGAACGATGCGCTGGGCAAGATTCTGTATCTGGACGAGCAGAACGCGGTCCTGATGACTTACTACCGCAACAACGTCCTGCACATTTTCGCTCTGCCGTCGTTGCTGGCGAGTTTCTTCCAGAGCACCTCGCGCATGAGCCGCGAGCAGATCCTGCGCTACACCCGCGCGCTGTATCCGTACCTGCAATCGGAGCTGTTCATCCGCTGGAGCCTGGATGAACTCGACGCGGTGATCGATCAGTGGCTGGAAGCGTTCGTCGAGCAGGGCCTGCTGCGTTTCGAGAAGGACGTTTACCTGCGCCCGGCACCGAGTTCGCGGCATTTCGTGCTGCTGACGCTGCTGTCGAAAAGCATCGCGCAGACCTTGCAGCGCTTCTACATGACCGTGTCCCTGCTGCTCAACAGCGGCCAGAACAGCATCAGCGCCGAAGAGCTGGAAGATCTGTGCACAGTGATGGCCCAGCGCCTGTCGATCCTCCATGGCCTCAATGCGCCGGAATTCTTCGACAAGAGTCTGTTCCGCCACTTCATCCAGACCCTGCTCGACCTCGACGTCCTGCGCCGCGACGAAGCCGGCAAGCTCAGCTATCACGAACTGCTCGGCGAGCTGGCCGAAGGCGCGGCCAAGCGCGTGTTGCCGGCGGAGATTCGCCTGTCGATCCGCCAGGTCGCGCTGCACCGCAGTGAAGATGCGGCGGATCAGATCACGCCACAGCCTGAGGCTTGAAGCCTTACCCCTGTGGGAGCGAGCCTGCTCGCGAAGACGGAATGTCAGTCGACATTTAGTTTGACTGACCCAGCGCTTTCGCGAGCAGGCTCGCTCCCACATTGAAAGGAGATTCACCCATGAAAAAACTGCTAACCCTCGCCGCCGCCACGCTGCTCAGCGCCTGCCAATCAACCACCCCCGCCGGCAAGGCCAGCCTCGACGGCGAAGTCTTCTACCTGCAACGCATCGCCCTGCCCCCGAGCGCGACCCTGAGTGTGAGCCTGCAAGATGCGTCGCTGGCCGATGCACCGGCCATCGTTCTCGCCGAACAGAACGGCCCGATCAAAGGCCAGGTGCCGCTGCCGTTTCATTTGAGCTACGATCCGGCGCAGGTCAAATCCGGCCACCGTTACTCGGTCAGCGCGCGCATTGAAGTCAACGGCGAGCTGATGTTCATCACCACCGAAAACCACGCCGTGCAACTCGACGGCAACGACCCGCAGCCGCTGAAAATCCGCGTCGACGCCGTTCGTTAATCCATTTTTCGCCACAAGGAAGCCGCCATGCGCCGCCCTACCCTTCGCTTCGCCGCCGCCTGCGCCGGTCTGCTGATCTCCGCCAATGCCTTGGCCTTGTCGCTCAACGACCTGTCGCAACAAGACGCCACCGGCGGCCTCAAGGACGCCCTGACCCAAGGCGCCCAGATCGCCGTGAAACAGCTCGGCACCCCGGGCGGCTTCAGCAACAACCCCGAAGTGAAAATCGAACTGCCGGGCAAACTCGGCAAAGCCGCGAGCAAGATGAAAGCCTTCGGCATGGGCGCCCAGGTCGAAGAACTGGAAACCGCGATGAACAAAGCCGCCGAATCCGCCGTGACCCAGGCCCAGCCAATCCTCGTCGATGCAGTGAAGAAAATGAGCGTGGCCGACGCCAAAGGCATCCTCAGCGGCGGCAATGATTCGGCGACCCAGTACCTGAACAAATCCAGCCGCGAACAGATCCGCGCGAAATTCCTGCCCATCGTCAAGCAAGCCACCGACAAGGTCGGCGTCGCGCAGAAGTACAACTCGTTTGCGGGCCAGGCCGCTGCGTTTGGCGTGGTGGACGCGAAGAGCGCAAATGTCGAGAACTACGTCACCGAGCAAGCACTGAATGGCCTGTTCGAGATGATCGGCAAGCAGGAAGAAACCATCCGCCAGAACCCGGCCGCTGCGGCGACGAGTCTGGCGAAGAAAGTGTTTGGTACGCTTTAAGTCGTTACAACATGGGGGCGATTCAATTCGCTCCCAT
>NZ_RAZO01000069.1:0-1480 GCF_004307535.1 Pseudomonas sp. Sample_9 | reverse complement strand
AGGCATAATCCGCCCCAACTCCAACAACAAGGATGCCTTCGAAGTGAGCTCAGTCAACAAGTCGATATTGTTGGTCGATGACGACCAGGAAATACGCGAGTTGCTGGAAACCTACCTGACCCGCGCCGGGTTCCAGGTGAGGGCCACCGCCGATGGTGCCGGTTTTCGTCAGGCGCTCAACGAGGCGCCCAGCGATCTGGTGATCCTCGATGTGATGCTGCCCGACGAAGACGGTTTCAGCCTGTGCCGCTGGGTGCGCCAGCATCCGCGTCAGGCGCAGGTGCCGATCATCATGCTGACCGCCAGTTCCGACGAAGCCGACCGGGTGATCGGTCTGGAACTCGGCGCCGACGACTACCTCGGCAAACCGTTCAGCCCGCGCGAACTGCAAGCGCGGATCAAGGCCCTGCTGCGTCGCGCGCAATTCGCCCACGAACGCAGCGGCAGCGAAGTGCTGGTCTTCGACGACTGGCGCCTGGACACGGTCAGTCATCGGCTGTTCCACACCGACGGCGAGGAAGTGATTCTTTCCGGCGCCGATTTCGCCCTGCTGAAACTGTTCCTCGATCATCCGCAGCAAATCCTCGACCGCGATACCATCGGCAACGCCACCCGTGGCCGCGATCTGATGCCGCTCGATCGCATCGTTGACATGGCCGTCAGCCGTTTGCGCCAACGCCTGCGCGACACTGAAAAACCGCCACGCTTGATTCGCACCGTGCGTGGCAGCGGTTATCAGCTGGCAGCCAATGTGGTTGCCGGCAATGCTCACTGAGTCGCTACGCAAATTTGCCAACCGCATACCGGTGCCGCGCTCGCTGCTCGGGCGGATGCTGCTGCTGACTCTGCTGGCGGTGCTGTTCGCGCAGACGCTGTCGAGCGTGATCTGGGTCTCGCAGTTGCGTGCCACCCAGCTCGAAGGCCTGGTCACCAGTGCCCGCAGCCTGGCGCATTCGATGACTGCCAGCGTCAGCTATTTCCGTTCCCTGCCGGTAGCCTACCGACCGCTGGTGCTCGATCAATTGCGCAGCATGGGCGGCACCCGGTTTGTCGTGACCCTCAACGATAAGCCGCTGGGCATGGACGTGCTGCCGGTGACGCCGCGCAAGGCTGCGGTGATGCAAGCGGTGGACGAAGTGCTGCGCCAGTCTCTGGGCCATGACACGGATATTTCGGTGACCTTCGTCAGTCCCGAAGACCTGCGGATATTCAACGCAGGGTTGAAACTTGATGAATTGCCGCGCTCCTGGGCGCATTACGCGTTGACGCTGGAGCCGGTGAATCCGCCGGTGCTGGTCACGCAGATTCAAATGGCTCCGGGGGAATGGCTGTACATCGCCTCGTTGCTGCCCGAGCCGTACACCAGTCTCGAAGAGCAAGGCCTGCCGGCGCAGCAGGTGTGGTTCATTGTGCTCACCAGCGGCTTTTTGCTGTTGTTCATCGGCCTGCTGGTGCACTGGCAGAGCCGGCCGCTCAAGCG
>NZ_RAZO01000379.1:0-17416 GCF_004307535.1 Pseudomonas sp. Sample_9 | reverse complement strand
GGAAAAATGACAATCAGACTTTTAATTCAAATTAATGCGACAGATGGCCGCAGGGCGCGAGATCAACCGAAAACCAAATGTGGGAACGGGCCCTGTGGTGAGGGGATTTATCCCCGCTGGGCTGCGAAGCTGCCCCAGACCCTGCATTCGCGGAATGTCTGACACTCCGCGAGCAACGGTGTACGACTGCTGCGCAGCCGGGCGGGGATAAATCCCCTCGCCACAAGGGCCCGCTCCGACCGGGTTGTGTACTCCAAAAACTATTTGCAGGCGTCAGCGATGGCGTCCGCGAGCAATGCGAGGCGGGTGGCATCAATGCCGGCGACGTTGGCCCGGCCAGAGCTGACCATGTACACGCTGTGCCGCTCGCGCAGGGTTTTCACCTGTTCCGGCGACAGGCCGGTGTAGGAGAACATCCCGCGTTGCACGCCGATGTGCGCAAAACGCTCGCGCAAACCGTGAGGTTCCAGCGCCTCGACCAAGCCGCTGCGCAGCTGGGCGATTCGCAAGCGCATCGCTTCCACTTCATCGGCCCAGCGCGCTTTCAGCTCTGGATCGGCGAGGATGGTCGCGACCACTGCCGCGCCATGATCCGGCGGCGTCGACCACAGATTGCGGGCGATGTTGGCCAGTTGGCTGCGGATGTCGATGAGCTTGTCGGCGCTGGTCGCGCAGACGATCAGCGCCCCGGTACGGTCTCGATACAGACCAAAGTTCTTCGAGCAGGAACTGGTGATCAGCAGCTCTGGCACTTCGGCTGCGAACAACCGGGTCGACCAGGCGTCCTGTTCCAGGCCATCACCAAAACCCTGATAAGCGAAGTCGATCAGTGGCAGCAGATCGCGGCTGCGCACCACTTCAAGCACGCGCTTCCAGTCGTCATGGCTCAGGTCGAAACCGGTCGGGTTGTGGCAGCACGCATGCAGCAGCACCACGTCGCCCTTCGGCACTTCCCTGAGCACGGCGAGCATCGCTTCGACGTCGAGGCGGTTGTCACTGCCCACGTACGGGTAGTGGCTGACCTTGACCTTGGCGGCGGCGAAAATGGTTTCGTGGATCGGCCAGGTCGGGTTGCTCAACCACACGCCTTTGCCCGGCAGGCATTGCGCAATGAAGTCGGCCGCCAGCCGCAAGGCACCGGTACCGCCCGGGGTCTGGGTGGCGCCGGCGCGTTGTTCGGTGATCAATGCCGAGTCGCTACCGAGCACCAGCTCATTGATGACCTTGCCGAACAGCGGGTTGCCATGGCCACCGATATAAGTCTTGGTGTCCTGGCTTTCGACCAGTCGCGCTTCGGCGATTTTCACCGCTTCCGGGATCGGCGTCAGGCCCTGGGCATCCTTGTAGACGCCAACGCCGAGGTCGAACTTGCGCGGATTGGCATCCTGCGCATAGGCCTCCATCAAACCGAGAATCGGGTCGCCGGGGACCCGGCCGATGGCGTCGAAGTGCATTACTTGCGTCCTTCTGCGGTCTTGGCCACTTCGTCAGTGCGCGCAGCCATGATGAAGTCGTTGCGGTGCAAGCCTTTGATCGAGTGGCTCCACCAGGTCACGGTGACTTTGCCCCACTCGGTCAGCAGGCCCGGGTGGTGACCTTCGGCCTCGGAGATCTCGCCCACGGCGTTGGTGAACGCCAGCGCGTGCTTGAAGTTCTTGAACAGGAAAACTTTCTCCAGCTGCATGATGCCGTCGCGTACTTCGATGTTCCAGTCAGGGATCTGCTTGATCAGGATCGGCAGTTCTTCGTCGCTGACTTGTGGCGCATCGGCGCGGCAGGCTTCGCAGTGGGCTTGGTTCAAAGTCGACATGGTGTATTCCTGAAAACGAGTGTGTTTTTTATTAAAGCGCGTGTGCCGCCAATGCCGTCACGCTAAAGCAAAGTGGCGGCGACGGACAGACGCAATTGTCAGCAAAAGTCGCGGTTCAGGCGGCTTTCGGTTTCGGCGGAAATTTCGGCGCGTGCAAGCCCAGCTCCATGCCTTGGCGAACCATGGCCATGATGTCTTCATGGGCCACATCGAACAGGCGCTTGAGATTGGGCAGGACGAAGTACAGCGGTTGCAGGATGTCGATGCGATACGGCGTGCGCATGGCTTCCAGCGGATCGAAAATCTGATGCTCGGGCTCGTCCGACAGGCAATAAACGGTTTCTTTCGGCGAGGACAGAATCCCGCCGCCGTAGATGCGCTTGCCTTGCGGGGTATCGACCAGACCGAATTCGATGGTCATCCAGTACAGCCGCGCCAGATACACGCGCTCTTCCTTGGTCGCTTGCAGGCCAAGCTTGCCGTAGGTGTGGGTGAATTCGGCGAAATACGGGTTGGTCAGCAACGGGCAGTGGCCGAAGATCTCGTGGAAAATGTCCGGCTCTTGCAGATAGTCGAGTTCTTCGCGGGTACGTATGAAGGTGGCGACGGGGAATTGCTTGCTGGCGAGCAATTCGAAAAAGGTCTGGAAGGGAATCAGCGCCGGCACCCGGGCAACCTGCCAGCCGGTGGTCTCGCCGAGGACTTTATTGATCTCGGCCAGTTGCGGGATGCGGTCGTGGGGCAGACCGAGTTTTTCGATACCGTCCAGGTATTCCTGGCACGCGCGACCTTCAATCACCTTCAACTGGCGAGTGATCAGCGTGTTCCACACCGCATGTTCTTCGGCGGGGTAGTCGATAAAACCTTGCGCATCGGGCTCGCGAGCCACGTATTGCGTCTGCTTCATGCTGCTCTCCTGCTAGGAAATTCGTTTTTGTTATGTCCAGCGATGGCTAAAGGAATACCCCAGAGTGCGAAGCTGCGCAGCCTGTTGAGCCGCGCATGCGTAGGAAATTTCGTCGAGTTTCGTAAAGTTATCGTTACGCTTTGTCGGGTAATGCGCATTTACGGTGATTGGCGGGTTTGAAAAGGGCAGGGGCTGTCACATAATCTTGACAACTATCTGCGTGCCTCGACAGAAAACTCTGCCTCGGGCGCGCCACAAAACCCTGTGGGAGCGAGCCTGCTCGCGAAAGCGGTCTGTCTGACACATCGATACTGGATGTGCTGGCGCCTTCGCGAGCAGGCTCGCTCCCACAAGGACATGTGTTTACTTCTCAAACCTGTCGGGCCTTTTTCTATGCGCATCAAAGTCCACTGCCAGAACCGCATCGGCATCCTGCGCGACATTCTCAATCTGCTGGTGGCGTACGGGATCAACGTTGCCCGCGGTGAAGTTGGCGGTGAACATGGCAATGCGATCTACCTGCACTGCCCGAACCTGATCAACATCCAGTTCCAGGCGTTGCGCCCCAAGTTCGAGGCGATCGGCGGGGTGTTTGGGGTCAAGCGCGTCGGGCTGATGCCCAGCGAACGCCGGCACATGGAATTGAACGCACTGCTCGGCGCGCTGGAGTTTCCGGTGCTGTCGATCGACATGGGCGGCTCGATCGTTGCGGCCAACCGCGCGGCGGCGCAGTTGCTCGGGGTGCGCGTCGATGAGGTGCCGGGGATTCCGCTGTCGCGCTACGCCGAGGATTTCGACCTGCCCGAACTGGTGCGCGCCAACAAGTCGCGAATCAACGGCATGCGGGTCAAGGTAAAAGGCGACATCTTTCTCGCCGACATTGCACCGCTGCAATCGGAGCACGACGACAGCGAGGCCATGGCCGGCGCCGTACTGACGCTGCACCGCGCCGATCGGGTCGGCGAGCGAATCTACAATGTGCGCAAACAGGAGCTGCGCGGCTTCGACAGTATCTTCCAGAGCTCGAAAGTCATGGCCGCTGTGGTCCGCGAAGCGCGACGCATGGCGCCGCTGGATGCTCCGCTATTAATAGAAGGCGAAACCGGCACCGGCAAGGAACTGCTGGCGCGCGCCTGTCACCTCGCCAGCCCGCGTGGACAGTCACCGTTGATGGCGCTCAACTGCGCCGGACTGCCGGAGTCGATGGCCGAGACCGAACTGTTCGGCTACGGCCCCGGCGCCTTCGAGGGTGCGCGGGCCGAGGGCAAGCTAGGCCTGCTGGAGTTGACCGCTGGCGGCACGCTGTTTCTCGATGGCGTCGGCGAGATGAGCCCGCGCTTGCAGGTCAAATTGCTGCGCTTTCTTCAGGACGGTTGCTTCCGTCGCGTCGGCAGTGATGAAGAGGTCTATCTGGACGTACGGGTGATCTGCGCGACCCAGGTGGACTTGTCGGAACTGTGCGCGCGCGGTGAGTTTCGCCAGGATCTCTATCACCGCTTGAACGTGCTGTCGCTGCACATCCCGCCGCTGCGCGAATGCCTCGACGGTCTGACGCCGCTGGTTGAACACTTTCTCGATCAGGCCAGTCGGCAGATCGGCTGTCCGCTGCCGAAACTGGCCCCGGCGGCGATGGATCGCCTCAGCCATTACCACTGGCCGGGCAACGTACGGCAGCTGGAGAACGTGCTGTTCCAGGCGGTTTCCCTGTGCGACGGCGGCACGGTCAAGGCCGAACATATTCGCCTGCCGGATTACGGCGTGCGTCAGCCGCTTGGCGATTTTTCCCTGGACGGAAGTCTGGACGAGATCGTCGGGCGTTTCGAGAAGGCCGTGCTGGAACGCTTGTATTCCGAGCACCCGAGCAGTCGGCAGTTGGGCAAGCGACTCGGTGTCTCGCACACCACCATTGCCAACAAGCTGCGTGAGTATGAGGTGGGTAAAGACAGCGGAGCTTAAGATCAAAAGATCGCAGCCTTCGGCAGCTCCTACATTTGGAACGCGGTTTCCTGTAGGAGCTGCGGAACGCTGCGATCTTTTGATCTCTTGCCGCGAAGCGGCATGACACCGCCGGTTTTTCGTCTTCTGCCCATTTCAAATTCCCCCTCCGATCCCCTCAAGTCCCCTGTTTACCGGGCCATTGCCCGCCAATAAAAAGTTGGTCTGCAAATTGCTTATGGCTGAGCAGTACAGCGGTGGGCGGCAAACGTCCGGCATGCAGAGGAAACACAGTGGACAAGTACCTTTATGTGGCAATGACCGGCGCCAGCCAGAACGCACTGGCGCAGCGGGCGCATGCCAACAACCTGGCGAACATCTCCACCAACGGCTTCCAGCGCGACCTCGAGCAGGCGCGTTCGATGCCGGTGTTCGGTGACAGCTTTCCGGCGCGTGCGTTTGCCATGAGCGAACGTCCCGCTACCGACTTCACGCCGGGCTCGCTGGTGCAGACCGGACGTGAACTCGACGTCGCGGTATCCGGCAACGGTTTCATCGCCGTGCAAAACCCCAGCGGTGGTGAAAGCTACGTGCGCACCGGCAGCCTCAACATCGACGCCCTCGGCGTATTGCGCGCCGGCAACGGCATGCCGGTGATCGGTAATGGCGGCCCGATCGCCGTGCCGCCCGAGCAGCAGGTCGAAGTCGGCGAAGACGGCACCATCAGCATTCGCGCGATGGGCGAAGGCCCCCGCGTCATGGCCGAAGTCGACCGGATCAAGCTGGTCAACCCGGACATCAAGAACATGAACAAAGGCCTCGACGGTTCGATTTACACCAAGGACGGCCAGCCGGCGCAAGCCGACGCCAACGTCAAACTGGTCTCGGGTTTCCTCGAGTCGAGCAACGTCAATGCCGTGGAAGAAATGACTTCGGTGCTGGCCCTGGCCAAGCAGTTCGAGTTGCACGTCAAAATGATGAACACCGCCAAAGACGACGACCAGGCCATGGCTCGGGTCTTGCAGATCAGCTAATTATCAGAACGTCGCGCCGTAAAACAGGCGCACGAGGAGAATCGAATGCTTCCGGCTCTATGGGTTGCCAAAACCGGTCTGTCCGCCCAGGACACCAACCTGACCACCATTTCCAACAACCTGGCGAACGTCTCGACCACGGGTTTCAAACGTGACCGTGCCGAGTTCCAGGACCTGCTCTATCAGATCAAGCGTCAGCCAGGTGCCCAGTCGACCCAGGACAGCGAACTGCCGTCGGGTCTGCAAGTGGGTACCGGTGTGCGCATTGTCGGCACCCAGAAAAACTTCACCGCCGGCAGCCTGCAAACCACTGAGCAGCCGCTGGACATGGCCATCGACGGTCGCGGTTTCTTCCAGATCCTGCAGCCGGACGGCACCACGTCCTACACCCGTGACGGTACTTTCCACCTCGACTCCAATGGCCAGATCGTCAACGCCAGCGGTTTCGCCCTGGAGCCGGCGATCATCATCCCGAACGATGCGCAGACCTTCACCGTCGGCCGTGACGGCACCGTGTCGATCACCATCGCCGGCAACCCGGCCTCGCAAGTGATCGGCAACCTGCAGACCGCCGACTTCATCAACCCGGCCGGCCTGCAAGCCGTGGGCAACAACCTGTTCCTGGAAACCGCTGCTTCCGGCGCGCCGCAGATCGGCACCCCGGGCCTCAACGGTTTCGGTACCACGCTGCAGAACACCCTGGAAACCTCCAACGTCAGCACCGTTGAAGAGATGGTCAACATGATCACCACTCAACGCGCCTACGAGATGAACTCCAAGGTGATCTCCACCGCCGACCAGATGCTCTCGTTCGTAACGCAGAATCTGTAATCCAGTCTTTGGGGCGGCCTGAGGTCGCCAGCAACACCGTGAGGTAGGGTCATGAAGCGCTTTGTATCTGTTCTGGCATTGAGTGGGGTCGTCTCGCTCGCGGGCTGCGTCGCCCCGACGCCCAAGCCCAATGACCCTTACTACGCCCCGGTGTTGCCGCGCACACCGTTGCCGGCGGCTGCCAACAACGGCTCGATCTATCAGGCCGGTTTCGAGCAGAACCTGTACAGCGACCGCAAGGCGTTCCGGGTCGGTGACATCATCACCATCACCCTGAACGAGCGCACCCAGGCGAGCAAGAACGCCAACTCGCAGATGGACAAGAACAGCGATAACTCGATCGGCCTGACCTCGTTGTTCGGCTCCAGCCTGACCACCAATAATCCTATCGGTGGTGGCGACTTGAGCCTGAATGCCGGCTACAGCGCCGACCGTTCGACCAAGGGCGACGCCAAGTCCGGGCAGAGCAACAGCCTGACCGGCTCGATCACCGTGACCGTGGCCGACGTGCTGCCCAACGGCATCATCGCCGTGCGTGGCGAGAAGTGGCTGACGCTCAACACCGGTGACGAACTGGTGCGCATCGCCGGCATGGTCCGCGCCGATGACATCGCGACCGACAACACCGTGTCGTCGACCCGTGTCGCCGATGCGCGCATCACCTACTCGGGTACCGGCGCGTTTGCCGATACGAGTCAGCCAGGCTGGTTCGACCGTTTCTTCCTCAGCCCGCTGTTCCCTTTCTAGGTGGCTACGTTGAATCTGAAAAGCCTTATGGTGGCCGCGTTGTTGATGTCTGCGGCGTTCACTGCACACGCCGAGCGGCTGAAAGACATCGCCAGCATTTCCGGCGTGCGCTCCAACCAGTTGATCGGTTACGGCCTGGTGGTCGGGCTTAACGGCACCGGTGACCAGACGACGCAGACCCCGTTCACCCTGCAGACCTTCAACAACATGCTCTCGCAGTTCGGCATCAAGGTGCCGCCGGGATCGGGCAACGTGCAGTTGAAGAACGTCGCGGCGGTGTCGGTGAGTGCCGATCTGCCGGCGTTCGCCAAGCCAGGTCAGCAAGTCGACATCACTGTGTCTTCGATCGGTAACTCCAAGAGCCTGCGCGGCGGCACCTTGTTGCTGACGCCGCTCAAGGGTATCGACGGCAACGTCTATGCGATCGCTCAGGGCAACCTGGTGGTAGGCGGTTTCGACGCTGAAGGTCGTGACGGTTCGAAGATCACCGTCAACGTTCCGTCGGCCGGTCGCATCCCTGGCGGTGCTTCGGTAGAGCGCGCGGTGCCGAGCGGTTTCAACCAGGGCAACAGCCTGACGCTGAACCTCAACCGCTCCGACTTCACCACCGCCAAGCGCATCGTCGACAAGGTCAACGACATGCTCGGCCCTGGCGTCGCGCAAGCCATCGACGGCGGTTCGGTGCGCGTGACTGCGCCGCTGGATCCGAGCCAGCGCGTCGACTACCTGTCGATCCTGGAAAACCTTGAAATCGATCCGGGTCAGGCGGTGGCGAAAGTCATCATCAACTCGCGTACCGGCACCATCGTCATCGGCCAGAACGTGAAAGTGTCGCCAGCCGCCGTGACCCACGGCAGCCTCACCGTGACCATCACCGAAGACCCGATCGTCAGCCAGCCAGGTCCGCTGTCCAACGGCCAGACCGCCGTCGTACCGCGCTCGCGAGTGAATGCCGAACAGGAAGCCAAACCGATGTTCAAGTTCGGCCCTGGCACCACCCTCGACGAGATCGTCCGTGCGGTGAACCAGGTCGGCGCAGCACCGGGTGACTTGATGGCGATTCTCGAAGCTCTGAAGCAGGCCGGCGCATTGCAAGCCGACCTGATCGTGATCTGAGGCCGACCCCCATGGATATGCGCAAAAGCGGTCTGGTCAGCAGCAGCGATTCGGGTTCCTACTCCGACCTCAATCGTCTGAACCAGCTCAAGGTCGGCGACAAGAACAGCGACGAAAACATGCGCAAGGTGGCGCAGGAATTCGAGTCGCTGTTCCTCGGCGAAATGCTCAAGTCGATGCGTTCGGCCACCGAAGCGCTCGGCCAGGACAACCCGCTGAACACACCTGCGGCCAAGCAGTATCAGGAAATGTACGACCAGCAACTGGCGGTTTCCATGTCCCGCGAGGGCGGTGGTATCGGCCTGGCCGACGTGCTGATCCGGCAGATGTCGAAGAACAAGCCGATGGCCCCGGGCGAGGCAGCGGCCGCGTCCGCCGCCAAGCAACAGGAAGCGCTGGCCAAGGCCGCCGCCGTGCCGACGCCGATTGCCGCCGGCACCGTTGCCACCGGTCCGCTGTCGCGGGTCAATGGCGAGCGTCCGTTGTGGGCATCGCGTTCGGTGCATGCGCCGAACAACACCGATATTTCCCATCGCAATGACATGGCACTGCTCAATCAGCGGCGTCTGGCATTGCCGCCGAAACTGGCCGATCGCTTGCTCGCTGGTCTGGTGCCGTCGGCGCCGAGCGTGGCCACTGCGACCACTGCAGCAGCGGCGACCAACGCCTTGCCGCAACGGGCTGCGACTACCGCCGTCACAGGCTCCGGCGCGTTGTACAACGGCGACTGGCTGGCCCGTGCCGAAGAGCAGAAAGCTGCCGGCGGGCAGATGCAGGTCTATGGCCGCGCCATGGCGCAGATTCCGCTGGCACCGGCGAAGAAGGCCTTCAGTTCCGCCGACGAATTCGTCAACACCATGCTGCCGATGGCCAAGGAAGCCGCCGACCGCATCGGCGTCGATCCACGCTATCTGGTGGCGCAAGCGGCACTGGAAACCGGTTGGGGCAAATCGGTCATGCGCGCCCAGGATGGCAGCAGCAGCCACAACCTGTTCGGCATCAAGGCGAGCAGCAACTGGAAGGGCGATTCGGCCCGCGCGATCACCAGCGAGTTCCGCAATGGTGCGATGGTCAAGGAGACGGCCGAGTTCCGTTCCTACGCCTCGTACAAGGACAGCTTCCACGATCTGGTGACGTTGCTGCAGAGCAACAATCGCTATCAAGAAGTGCTGAAGTCGGCCGATAACCCAGAACAGTTTGTACGCGAGTTGCAGAAGGCCGGTTACGCCACCGACCCGAACTACGCGACGAAGATTTCGCAAATTGCCAAGCAGATGAACAGTTTTGAAAACTACGCTGCGGCGGGTGTCTCCACCACGCCTTTATAAGGCACCAGGTAATAAGGTCTGAACCATGAGTTTGCTCAATATCGGGATGTCGGGACTGTCGGCCAGCCAGTCCTCTCTGGCTACGACAGGCAACAACATTGCCAACGTCGACACCGCCGGTTATTCACGTCAGCAAACCGTGCAGGGCACCAAGTCCTCGCAGCAGTACGGCAACGTTTTCATCGGCACGGGCACGACCCTGGCTGACGTGCGTCGGGTGTACAACTCGTACCTGGAATCGCAACTGCACACCGCGACTTCGCTGGACAGCGAATCGGCTGCGTTTCTCAAGCAGGCGACGCCGCTGGACGCCATGCTGTCGGACACCAACACCGGCCTGACCGGCGTGCTGCAGAAATTCTTCACCTCGATGCAGGGCGTATCGACGTCGGCCACCGATGACACTTCGCGTCAGTCGGTGCTGACCGGCGCGCAGGCGCTGACCAGCCGTTTCAATACCCTGGCCAAGCAGCTCAACGATCAGAACACCACGATCAACGGCAGCCTCGGCGACATGACCGCCCAGGTGAACAAACTCGCCACCTCGATTGCCAATCTCAACCAGAAGATCGGCGAAATCTCCACCAGTGGCGGGGCGCCGAACGACCTGCTCGACAGCCGTAACGAAGCCGTGCGTCAGCTCTCGGAGCTGACCGGTGCCCAGGTCGTCGAGCGCGGCACCAGCTTCGACATCTATGTCGGCAGCGGTCAGCCGCTGGTCATCGGCAACACCACCAACAGCCTGAGCATGGTTGCGAGCAAGACCGACCCGTCGCGCATGTCGATCCAGATGGATCGCGGTTCGAGCACCATCGACATCACTTCGGTGATCAGCGGCGGCGAAATCGGCGGTCTGCTGACCTATCGCAAGGAGGTCCTCGACCCGTCGCTCAACGAGCTCGGGCGCGTGGCCCTGGTGATTGCCGATCAGGTCAACAGCCAGCAAGCCCAGGGCATCGACAAGAACGGTGACTTCGGCGCGGCGATTTTCAACAACATCAACAGTGCCGCCCTGATCAGTCAGCGCAGCATTGCGAAGGACGGCAACAGCGCCGGCTCCGGCAACCTCGATGTGACCATCAAGGACACCGGCAAGCTGACCACCAGCGACTATCAGGTGACCTTCACCAGCGCCACCGATTACACCGTCAAACGTTCCGACGGCACCGATCTGGGCGCATTCAGCACCAACACCAGTCCGCCGCCAGTGATCGATGGCTTCACCCTGGCCTTGAAGGGCGGCGCGCTGAGTGCCGGTGACTCGTTCAAAGTCACGCCGACCCGCAACGCGGCGGCGAGCATTCAGACCGTGCTCAGCGATCCGAAGAAAATCGCTGCGGCAGGTCCGCTGACCGGCGTTGCCAGCGCCAACGGTCTGGGCACTTACACCCAACCGACGCTCAGCGACAAGATCGACATCTACAACCCGACTGCCCAGGCCGACATGCAGGCGGCGCTGAAGAATTCGACGCCGGTCAAACTGGTGTTCGGCGCAGCCAGCGGCGGCAGCCAGTCGTACAACCTGGTCGACGCCAAGGGCGCGACCATTGGCACCGGCACCATCGTGCCCGGCCAGTCGAACACGCTGAACCTGAAAGTCGGCATCGTCGATGCCAGCGGCAATCCGGTGATGGACACCACGGTCACGCCGAACGTGCAGAAGACCTTCACCGTGCAGACCACCGTGGGCGGCACGCCGAAATCCGGCGAGACCTTCACCATGAACCTGACTGGCGCGGCGTCTTCGGACAACCGCAACGCCCAGGCACTGGTCGCGTTGCAAACCAAACAGACCGTGGACACCGGTTCGGCGAGCAAGGGCATCAGCCTGACCGACGCCTACAACACCCTGGTGACCAACGTCGGTACCAAGACCGCCCAAGGCAAGTCCGACAGCGCCGCGACCACGGCGATTCTGGAGAACGCCAAGGGTGCCCGCGATTCGCTCTCCGGGGTCAACCTGGACGAAGAAACCGGCAACCTGGTCAAGTACCAGCAGTACTACACAGCGTCTTCGCAGATCATCAAAGCTGCGCAGGAAACTTTCGCCACGCTGATCAACAGCCTTTAAGGAGTCGTAATTCATGCGCATTTCCACCGCCCAGTATTACGGAACGCAAGCTTCGGATTATCAGCGTAACTTCAACAAGGCCGTCGCCACCGCGAGCGAGGCGAGCAGCCTGCAGCGCATCAACACCGCCGCCGATGATCCGGTCGGGGCCGGGCGCTTGCTGCAATTGGGCCAGCAGGCCGCGATGCTCGATCAGTACAAGACCAACGTCAACACCACCAAAAGTGCCTTGACCGTGCAGGAGTCCACGCTGGATTCGATCACCACGGCGTTGGCACGAGCCAAGGAACTTGCGCTGGCGGCGAACAACGGCACGATCACCGACAAGGACCGCCAGGCTTACGCCTCGGAGATGGGCGAGATCCAGCAACAAGTGCTGGGCCTGATGAACGCCAAGGATGCCAACGGCAACTACCTGTTCTCCGGTTCGAAAACCGATACCGCACCGTACTCGAAGAATTCTGACGGCACATTCAGCTACAACGGCGACCAGACCACCATCGATCTGGGCATCGGCGACGGCATGACCGTGGGTACCAACACCACTGGTTGGGATGCGTTCCAGCAGACCATCAATACTGGCCGCACCAACACCAAGATGACTGCGCCTGCTGTGGATGACGGCCGTGTCGTGCTGTCCAACGGCACCGTCGGCACTGCCGCCACTTACGACGCCAAGTTCACCGCCGGGCAGCCGTATACCATCGATTTCGTCAGCAGCACGCAGCTGAAAATCACCGATGCCCTGGGCAACGATGTGACGGCCGAAGCGAGCCAGAATGGCTTGATCAGCAACAGCAGCGGCGCCAACCAGACCGTCAGCTTCCGTGGCGTCGACCTCAAGCTGAACGTCAACCTGAAGGCTGGCGATACCAATCCGGACGCCGTTATCGCAGGGCACAGTTTTCAGCTGTCCGCGTCGCCGGACTCGTTCACGACCACGCGTAATCCGGGTAACCCGTCGACCAGCGTGATCACCGGTTCGACCATCACCGATCAGGCGGCCTACACCGCAGCGTTTCCGCAGGGCGGCGCAGTGCTCAAGTTCACCAGCGCTACTGCGTTCGATCTGTATGCCGCGCCAGTGACGGCCGACAGCAAGCCGGTTTCGTCGGGCACGGTGGCCGGCGGTAACGCGACTGCTGCCGGGGTGACTTTCGCTCTGGGCAACACGCCGGCTGCGGGTGATCAGTTCTCGATCCAGCCGAACAATCACCAGACCCAGAACGTGCTCGACACCCTGGGCCAGATGATCACTGCACTGAACACGCCGGTCGACGGTGACCCGGTTGCCAAGCAGAAATTGCAGGGCGCGATGGAAGCAGGCCTCGGCAACATCGACGCTGCCGCCAATCAGATCGGCACCGCAGTCACCACCATTGGTGCGCGCGGTCAGGCGCTGGACATGCAGACCATCACCAATGACAGCCTGACCACGGCCAACAGCACGACCCAAGGCTCGATCCGTGATTCCGATCCGGCCGAAGTCATGACCCGTCTGACCCTGCAACAGACCATGCTGCAAGCCGCGCAACTGGCATTCAGCAAGATCAGCCAGTTGGGCCTGTTCAACAAGATCTGATGGTTGCCGGGCGCGTGAGCGCCCGTTTTCAGTCAATGTTTTTTCGCGGTACCCAGGGCTCGCTTTTCCGAGCGGGCTCGTACCGCCTGTGAGCCCGCCGTGAATTCACTTCCCCTCGTCAGCATCACCATTCCTGCGTTCAATCCGCGCTTTTTCGAGCGCACGCTCAACAGTGCCGTCAGCCAGACTTACGGCAATCTCGAGATCGTCGTGTGCGATGACAGTCGTGGTGATGAAATCGAGACCGTCGTCAGCACGGTGATCGAGCAGACGGGCGTGGCGGTGCGGTACGTGCGCAACCCACAGACGTTGGGACTGGTGGGCAACCTGAAGGTCTGCCTCGAGCAGGCGCGCGGCGAGTTCATCAAATTCCTCTGCGACGATGATTTGCTCTACTCGGCCTGTATCGAACAGCAAGCCCATGAGTTGCAGCGCGAAGAAGTCAGTCTGGTGGTCGCGCAGCGGCTGTTGTGGGACGCCAACGACATCATCCTGCCGGCGCGTCTGGAAAACAGTTCGTTGTCGCCGGTCAGCGGCTTGCTCAAGGGCGACGATGTCCTGAGCATTTTCGAAAAATTCCCGGTCAACGTCCTCGGCGGTTTCAGCAGTGCGCTGTTCCGGCGCGCCGACGTCGCCGAGCTGTTGCCAGCCCTGACGGAAGACGGCGCGTGCTTCGTTGCGACCCTGGATTTTGCCCTGTACGTCTGCCTGCTGCGGCGCGGCAATCTGGTGACATCGAACAATGTCCTGAGCGCCGAGCGCCTGTATCCGGAACGCCTGAGCGCACAGCAAGCGATGAAGGACGCGGCAGAGATCGAGCGCGAGTGGATTTCGCAAATGCTCAAGGTCCGTAGCGGCGAGTCGGCACCGGCGCAGGGTTGGGTTCGCTATGTACAACTGACCAAGGCCGACGAGTCGCCACGGGTCTGGGAAGAGCTGCCGCTGAGCCGCACCCTGGGTTCCAAGCAGAGCCGTCAGGAGCTGGGCGTGGGTGTCGACAGCTTCAGTTTCGGCGAACTCTATGCGCAGTGGCTGGCGTGTCGGGTGCTCACCGAGGCGCAGCGCCAGTGGCTGCCGGAGACCCTCGCCGGCTGGCCGCAGCAGCCGCGCATCGTGCCGATCATCATCGACGCGCAGGGCAGTCGCGACAATCTTCAGCGTACCCTTGAGGCCCTCGCTGCCCAGGATTACCCGCCGGAACTTGTGCTGGTGCTGTCCGCAGCCTGTACCGAAGCGCAGTTGCACGAGCGCGTGTTCCACATGCCGTTGCAGGATGACGGTCTGGAGCAGATCAACACGCTGCTGCCGCAGCTGGAAGGCGCCGACTGGTTCTACCTGCTGCAACCCGGTGACTGCCCGGTGGCGCCGGCGTTGCTGGTGATGGCTGACCGCATTGCGCATTCGCGCGCGCTGACCTGCCTCTACAGCGACGAAGGCAGTTTGCGCGACGGTGAGTCCGCCGAGCCGGCATTCAAGCCGGATTTCAACCTCGACCTCATGCGCAGTTATCCGTATGTCGGCCGCGCGCTGGCGTTCCAGCGTGAGCGCTTTCTGGCACTCGGCGGTTTCGCCCCGACGTTCGCCGAACTGGCGCCCCATGATGTGCTCTGGAGGATGGTCGAAAGCGATGGCTTGCAGGTCGTCGGACACATCGCTGAGGTACTGCTGGAGTCCAAGTTCGACCTGTCGCAATGGCTGACGGAACCGGGCGTCGTCGAGCAAAGCCCGCGCATTCTCCAAGCGCATCTGCAACGTCTGGGAATCGCTCACGACATCCGCCGCGGCAGCCGGGAACTGCTCAACCGTGTCGACTATCACCACGCCCGTCGTCCCTTGGTCTCGGTAATCATCGTCACCCAGGACCAGACCGCAGCCTTGCAGCGCTGTGTCGAGACGCTGCTGGAAAAGACCGCTTACGGCGAGTACGAATTGCTCCTGGTCGACAACGGCAGCGAAAGCGCCGAAGCGTTGGCGTGGCTCGATGGCATGGCGCAACTGGGCGGTGAACGCATTCGCGTGCTCAGGTATCCGCAGAAGGGCAATGCCGCCGCCGTGCACAATTTCGCCGTGCAACAGGCGCGTGGTGAATACGTGCTGATGCTCAATGCCTTCGCCGTGATCACCCAGGCCGACTGGCTCGACGAATTGCTCAATCATGCGCAACGGCCGGAAGTCGGCGTGGTCGGTGCCAAGCTGTTCAACCCGGACGGCGGCGTGCTGCACGCCGGCCTGATTCTCGGTTTGAACGGGCCGGTCGGGCTGCCGTTCTACGGCCAGCAGATGCAGTCGGAAGGTTACATGTACCGTTTGCAGGCAGTGCATGACCTGAGCGCGGTGGGCGGTGACTGCCTGATGATTCGCAAGTCGGTATTTGACGCCGCTGGCGGCCTCGACGAGCAGGAGCTCAAGCAGACGCTGAATGTCGTGGACCTGTGTCTGCGCGTCGGTCGCGACGGCTATCTGGTGGTGATGAACCCGAACGCCGTGCTGGCGGTGGGCGCGCGGCCAAGTGCCGCAGCGACCGCGCAAGAGGAAGCGCTGCACGCCGAGGAGAAGGACACCTTTTATCAGCGCTGGCTGCCACTGATTGCACGCGACCCCGCCTACAACGTCAACCTGACGTTGCAGGGCGTGGGCGCTACCAACTTCAGTCTGGAGCCTGGCCTGCGTACCGGCTGGAGTGCGTTTTCCAAGGCGCAACTGCCCAACGTGCTGGCGGTGCCGATCAATGCCTCTGCCATCGGCCACTACCGCATGAGCCAGCCGATGATCGAGCTGGAAGCGGCCAATCGGGTGGAAGGGCGCATCTGCTACGGCTTGCCGTCGATCATCGATATCGAGCGGCAGTCGCCCGACGTGATCGTCCTGCAAGGGCGCTATTCGGAACATGCGATTGATGAAATCCCGCCGCTGAAGAAGTTCTTCAGCGCCCGGCGGATCTTCGAACTCGACGATTATGTGATCGACGTTCCCCATCGCAACGCACACATCCGCAACATGCCGAGCAAGCAGGACATGGAGCGCATGGTGCGCCGGGCGATCGGCCTGTGTGATCGCGTGGTGGTCTCGACCGCGCCGCTGGCCAACGCGCTGTCGGACATGCACCACGACATTCGTGTGGTGCCGAACATGCTGGCCAAGGACCTCTGGGGGCACCTGCGCAGCCAGCGCCGCACCTCGAAAAAGCCGCGCGTCGGCTGGGGCGGCGGCACCAGTCACCACGGTGATCTGGCCGTGATCGCCGATGTGGTCCGCGAGCTGGCCAATGAAGTGGACTGGGTGTTCTTCGGCATGTGCCCGGATGATCTGCTGCCGTACATGCATGAGTTTCACGGAGTGATCCCGCTGGATGTCTATCCGGCAAAACTGGCCAGCCTGAACCTGGATCTGGCGCTGGCACCGTTGGAGTTCCACATCTTCAACGACTGCAAGAGCAACCTGCGGCTGCTCGAGTACGGCGCCTGCGGTTTCCCGGTGGTCTGCACCGACACCGAGGCTTATCGCGGCTACTTGCCGTGCACGCGGGTCAAGACCAACAGTACCGATGAGTGGCTGCAGGCGATTCGCATGCATCTGGCTGACCCGGATGCCAGTTATCGCATGGGTGACGAGTTGCGCGAGGTGGTGTTGCGCGATTACGTGTTGCGCGGGGATAACCTGCGGTATTGGGAATATGGCTGGCTGGCGGATTGATCTTTCAGATGGGCGACCTTTGGGTCGCCTTTTTTTGGGGGGCTTGGCGGCCTCTGGGCCGACCAGGTTCTTGGGTTTTGGGGGTATATCCGTTTTTGCGGTGCTGCGGCTGGCGGTTTCGCCCTTACGGCGAGTCACCTTTTCCAGACGCCGAAAAGGTAACCGAAAAGGCTTGCTCCTGCGTTCGGCCCTCGCAGGCTCGGGTTCCTTCGCTGCGGGATCGATCCGGGCGCAGCGGCTACGGTTTGCTTCGCTGCACCTCCTTCCGCTGTGTCTGGCTGCGCCAGACGGTCGCTGCGCTCCCACCCCCGGATCAATCCCTCCACTCAGCCTTCCGACGTCGCCGGTGGATCAAGATCAAA